>CAZXHW010000363.1:0-7934 GCA_964639915.1 uncultured Heliomicrobium sp. | reverse complement strand
GGCTGAAACTATCGGCAGCGCCTGCCAGTTCGATCTGGATGCGATGATTCCCGGCGAGACGGATGACATCGGGCGATTCCAAAAGCTGGAACAACTGGTTGAATCAAACGACGGCATCACGGACGCTCACGTGCGGCGCGACGGCCAGCGCCCGGAAATCTGCGTGCATTATGACGAAACCCAGCTTCAGCTTTCAGAGGTCGTTGCGCTGGTCAAAGCCATCGGCGCCGAAGTTGCGGAGCGATACCTGCACAAAACCTGGTTTGTGCGCGGGATGGAGTCAGCGCAGTGCGCTTACGTCATCGAATACGTGCTGGAACGTGTGCCGGGAATCCTGGACGCTAACATTGCCTATTCGACCGAACGCCTGGTGGTCGAATACGACAGCAAAACGATCAAGCCGACTGAGATCGAAACGAAAGTCAAAAGCATAGGCTACGAACTGGAAGAACCCGAACTCGGCCACGTTTGCGCGTTTCATTCTCACGGCAATGGATTGGCTCCCAGGCTGGAAATGCCGCTGGTCATTGCATCGGGCGTTTTGATTGCGGCGGGATTGGTTTGCCGATTTCTGCTGCACACGCCGGAAATCGTTCCTACGGCATTATTTATTCTGGCGTTGATCGCCGGAGGCTTTTTTGCCGTTCGCGGTGCGCTATTGTCACTGCGCCAAGGTATCGTGGACATCGAAACCCTGATGGTCTTGGCCGGAGTCGGCGCGGGTTTTCTGGGCGCATGGTTTGAAGGCGCGTTTTTGCTGTTCCTATTCAGCCTGGGTCACGCGCTGGAACATCGCGCAATGGAACGGGCGCGACGCGCGCTGGATGCACTGGGCAAACTACGGCCCGAAACGGCTCGACTCAAAATCGGCGACGAATTGAAAGAGGTTCCAGTCAAACAGGTCAAACGCGGCGACATCATCGTCATTCGCCCCGGCGACCGCGTGCCGCTGGACGGAACGATTTGCAGCGGCCAATCGTCGTTTGATCAAGCGACGATCACAGGCGAATCCGTTCCCGTTTCCAAAGCCGCAGGTGACAAGGTATTCGCCAGCACCATCAACACAGAAGACGCCGTCGAAGTCGAAGTCACCAAGCTTTCTTCCGAATCCGTGCTGGCGCGCATCATTGATCTGGTTGCCGAAGCCGAAGCACAGAAAAGCCCTACACAACGATTTGCCAAACGCCTGGAAAAAACCTTCGTGCCGATTGTGCTGGTTATTGCCCCGCTGCTTGCCATTGGGCTGTTGGTTCTGGGCCACAGCTTCAAAGAGTCTGTGCTGCGCGGCATTTCCCTGCTGGTGGCGGCTTCACCCTGCGCACTGGCCATTGCGACTCCGGCGGCTGTGCTGTCAGCGGTGGCGCGCGCCGCTCGTGGAGGCGTGTTGATCAAAGGCGGCGCGCACCTGGAAACGCTTGGCAAAGTCGCGACGCTGGCATTCGATAAAACTGGCACGCTGACCATCGGCAAACCTCGTATCGTGACGGTCGCGGCCGCTGAAGGTGTCAGCGAAACCGATTTGCTGACCGCCGCCGCCGCTGCCGAATCGCATTCTTCACATCCGCTGGCTTTGGCCGTCGTCGAAGGCGCTAGCGAACGCGGCATTGATCCGGCGATGGCAGAAAGCTGTGACGCGGTTCATGGCAAAGGTCTGCATTCAATGGTGTCGGGCGTAAAAGTCAGCGTAGGCAATATCTCTTTGTTTGAAGGCAGCCCTGTTCCTGAAGCGATTGCGGTCAAAACTCGCGCGCTGGAATCTGCAGGACAGACAACCATGATCGTCAAATGCGGCGACAAGTTTTTGGGCGTGCTGGGCGTAGCCGACACATTGCGTGCCGAAGCCAAAGAAACCCTGAAAGCATTGCGCGTCGCAGGCATCAACCGCAGCGTGATGTTATCCGGCGACAATCTGCTGGTTGCCAAAGCCATTGCCGCCCAAGTCGGCATTGACGACGCGCGCGCGCCGCTGATGCCCGACGGCAAAGTCGCCGCGCTGAAAGCTCTGGCCAAAGAAGGCGGTGTTGGAATGGTTGGCGACGGCGTGAATGACGCCCCAGCTTTGGCAGCGGCTTCGATTGGAATTGCGATGGGCGGAACCGGTTCTGATGTCGCGCTGGAAACCGCCGATCTGGTATTGATGAGCGAGGGCCTGAGCCGTTTGCCATTTGCTGTCAAACTCTCACGAACAGCGACGAGCGTGATCCGGCAAAACCTGGTGATCGCGCTTGGCGTTAGCGCTGCCCTGATTCTGGCTTCGATCTTTGGCTGGGTGCAAATCAGTGAAGCCGTCATCCTGCACGAAGGTAGCACCTTGGTCGTCGTGCTAAACGGATTGCGGCTGCTGGCATTTCGTGGCTGAAATCATCACTTTCTGCTCTGCCCCTGTCCTACAAGCCCGAACGACTTGGTTTGACCAGCGCAAAACCTGCACAGTAGAATCCCGTTTACTTTCGCACCTCAACCTTTTCGGAGATTCCAATGAACATTCAAGATATAGAGAAGCTGTTAGGAGAAGAAGGTCAGGCTTTGCTAAAGCACGAGTGCAAGACCATTTCAAAAGATATGCTGCACCTGCCAGGGCCGGATTTTGTGGATCGTGTTTGCACCGATTCTGATCGTCCGTCGGCAGTGTTGCGCAACTTGCAGCACACGTTTAACACGGGCCGTCTGGCTGGAACCGGCTACGTTTCAATCCTGCCCGTTGATCAGGGCATCGAGCATTCCGCCGGAGCGAGCTTCGCCAAAAACCCGATTTACTTCGATCCGGTCAAGATTGTTGAACTGGCCATCGAAGGCGGATGCAACGCCGTCGCTTCCACGCTGGGCGTGCTCGGCGCTTGCAGCCGCAAATACGCGCACAAAATTCCCTTCATCGTCAAAGTCAATCACAACGAATTTCTGACTTACCCGAACAAATTCGATCAGATTATGTTTGGCCGTGTGGATCAGGCGTTTGATATGGGCGCAACCGGCATCGGCGCCACAATCTACTTCGGCTCTGACGAAGCGACTCGCCAGATTCAGGAAGTTTCGGAAGCATTCCAACGCGCGCACGAGTTGGGGCTTTACACCGTGCTGTGGTGTTACCTGCGTAATCCTGACTTCAAAAAGGACAAGGATTACCATGTTTCGGCAGACTTGACCGGCCAAGCCAATCACCTGGGCGTGACCATCGAAGCCGACATCATCAAACAGAAACTGCCGCTGAATAACGGCGGTTACAAAGCCTTGGCGTCGAAGGAAAATCCGTACGGCAAAACCGACGACCGCGTTTACACCGAACTGGCGTCAGACAATCTGATTGACCTGACCCGGTATCAGTTGGCGAACTGTTATATGGGTCGCGCTGGGTTGATCAACTCCGGCGGCGAATCGAAAGGCGCAAGCGATCTGGCCGAAGCCGTGCAAACCGCCATCGTCAACAAACGCGCAGGCGGAACCGGGTTGATTTCAGGCCGCAAAGCCTTCCAGCGCCCGATGAAAGAAGGCGTGGAAATTCTGAACGCGATTCAGGATGTGTATCTGGCTAAAGAAGTCACCATCGCGTAAATACTATTTCAAACCTGCGAGTCATCAGGCACAGAGGGAGAAATTCCTTTGTGCCTTTTGCTTTTCCGGCGAGGTTGTAAAACGAAAATTCGGCTGGCTGAAAATTTGGCGGAGGCGTGTGGGAATCGAACCCGACCGGCGTACACTCACGCGCACGTCCAACGGTTTTGAAGACCGCGCCAGTCACCAGACCAGATGCGCCTCCGAACTTGGAAGCTGGCGTTTTATTACACTGGGTATGATCGGTCAACCGCCGGAAACTTTGGTATATTGCCGTGCGCAAATTTCAACAGGAGGCTTTCACACACCTTGAGCAAACTCGATTCGTTCGTCGAAGAGCTAACCAAAGCCGAACGCACTTTGGCTCGCCGTGACAAACGGCTTGGCGCATTTATCAAACGTTACGGCGCGTGCAGCATTCGCCCTCACACGCGGTACTTTCAAACACTGGTCGGTTCGATCATCTCTCAGCAGCTTTCCACCAAAGCGGCAGACACCATCCACAAACGCTTTCTGGCGTTGTACAAGCCGGTTCGCACGCCGCGTCCGGAACACATTCTGGCCACGCCGGATGAAAACCTGCGCGCTTGCGGCATGTCGTTTTCGAAGATCGCGTACATCAAAGACATTGCCGCCAAAACCGGCGATGGCACGTTGAAATTCAACCGCCTGTCCAAAATGACCGACGACGAAATCATCCAGATGCTGACCACGGTCAAAGGCATAGGCGTCTGGACGGTTCATATGTTCCTGATTTTCTCGCTGGGACGGATGGACGTGCTGCCGGTTGGCGACCTGGGCGTTCGCCGAGGCATTCAACTGGCGTACGGATTTGACCAGTTGCCAACCCCGGAAGAAATGGAGCGCGTCGCGGATGAAAATGGCTGGCGGCCTTATTGCTCCGTAGCTTCGTGGTATTTGTGGCGCAGCTTGGAAAACAAGGCGGAATAAGCCTGCTTTTGATTTTCGCTGGCTGCGCAGGTATCCTCCGAACTTACCAGCCTCATTTCATCGTTAAAGCTAGTCATTTATGTCTGTAAACATTCGCAATTTTTCGATCATCGCTCACATTGACCACGGCAAAACCACGCTGTCTGACCGATTACTGGAAGCGACCGGCGCGCTGGAACAGCGCGAAATGTCTGATCAGGTGCTGGACGCCATGGATTTGGAGCGCGAGCGTGGCATCACCATCAAAGCGCACGCCGTCCGTTTGAATTACAAAGCACAGGACGGGCAGGATTACATCCTGAACCTGATTGATACCCCCGGCCACGTGGATTTCAGTTACGAAGTGTCGCGCAGTTTGTCCGCCTGCGAAGGCGCGCTATTAATTGTTGACGCCAGTCAGGGCGTCGAAGCGCAAACGCTGGCCAACGCTTATCTGGCCGTGGATCACCATCTGGAACTAGTTCCTGTCATCAACAAGATTGACCTGCCCAGCGCGGACCCGGAACGAGTAAAAGATCAGATTGAACATGTCATCGGCGTCAGCACGCACAATGCCGTGCTGGCTTCGGCCAAATCCGGCATCGGCATTACGGACATTCTGGAAGCTATTGTTCGCGATGTTCCGCCGCCAAAAGGCTCTACAGAAGCTCCGCTGAAAGCGCTGATTTTCGATTCCTGGTTCGATCCCTATCGCGGCGTCATCGTGATGGTGCGCGTGATTGACGGCGAATTGCGCAAGGGACTCAAGATTCGCTTGATGGCCAAAGGCACTACGCACGAGGTTGAAGACCTGGGCGTGATGACACCGAAAGCGCGCCCAATCGAAAAACTTGGCGCGGGTGAAGTCGGCTTTATCGTTGCGAATATCAAAACCGTTGCGGATGTCAGCATCGGCGATACGGTCACAGAAGCTGCACGACCGACGCCGGAACCGTTTCCCGGCTTCCAGGAAATCAAGCCGATGGTGTTCGCCGGGCTTTATCCCATTGAGCCGAACCAATACGTGGAGCTGCGCGACGCGCTGGAAAAGCTGCGCCTCAACGATTCGTCGTTCTTTTTCGAGCCAGAAGTTTCAACGGCGCTGGGCTTCGGGTTCCGATGTGGCTTTCTGGGTTTGTTGCACATGGAAATCGTGCAGGAACGGTTGGAACGCGAATTCAACGTTGATTTGATCACCACCGCGCCGGGCGTGCGTTATCGCATTACGGACATGCGCGGCGACGTTCACGAAGTTGACAACCCATCGAAGCTGCCGCCGTCAGGGGACATCGTTAAATTTGAAGAACCCATCATCACGGCAATGATCCTGACCAACGAAGAATTTCTGGGGGGGATTCTGGCGCTGCTCGACGAAAAGCGCGGCATTCAAAAAGGGTTCGATTACGTTGCGCCGACACGCGTGAAGCTGACGTATGAAGTGCCGCTCAACGAAATCGTGCTGGACTTTTTCGACCGGCTAAAATCCATCTCGCGCGGGTATGCTTCGTTGGATTATCACCTGGCGGGGTATCGCGACTCTGACCTGGTGAAGCTGGACATTATGGTCGCGGGCGATCAAGTGGACGCACTATCGCTGATCGTTCACAAAGACGTCGCTTATGCGCGAGGCCGTTTGCTGGTGGACAAGATGCGCAAGCTGATTCCCCGCCAGATGTTCGAAGTCGCCATCCAGGCCGCCATCGGCACCCGCGTCATTGCCCGTGAAACCATCAAAGCCGTTGGCAAAAACGTGTTGGCCAAATGTTACGGCGGCGACATTTCGCGCAAACGCAAGCTGCTGGAAAAGCAGAAAGAAGGCAAAAAACGCATGAAACGCGTCGGCAAAGTCGAAATTCCACAAGAAGCATTTTTGGCAGTGCTGAAAGTAAACGAGTAATCTGCCAGGCAGACATTTCCATCAATCCAGAAGCCCTTTCGGAAAACAGGTTCCGAAAGGGCTTCTGATTTTCCAGCTTCTGGCCTTCATTGGCTTAGCTTTGCATTTGCGCCAAAAACGCAGCCAGGTCCCAGAACTCTCTCACCGATTGAAGCTTCCCTGTTTGGTCGAATTTGAAAACGCCCATGCCGTCAATCTGGATCTTTTTGCCGTCCGCCCTTGTCAAATTGAGCTTCCAGTTCACGGCCGCTTCCTGGCCACAAGGAATCACTTCCTGAACTTTGGCTTTGATGTGGCTGAACGGAGCGATGATCGCTCCGAAATAACCCGCGATGGCTTGTGTGCCCTGGACCGGCGGAGTTCCGACGGGATCTTCCAAAACGCCATTCGCCGCAAAGTTATTCACGTACCGTTGGACATTCAGCGAAGCGATTGAATCAAAGTATTCTTCGACAGCCGCTTCCATTTGTTCCGGCGTCAGCGTTATCGCCACTGATGTCGCGGTCGCTGCCTTCGCCTGCGCCGAAGGCATAAAGCGCCCAACACCGCTACTCATTGTCAGTCCTATTCCCAGCAAACCAATCAATAAGAAATAAGTTTTGATTTTCGCGATTGTCCGAATGTTCGTTTGGAATTTCATGTGGTCCTTCTCCTATTAAAGTTTTGGGTTGTTTTTGAACGATCTCTTTGACGCCTGACGGATTCGCCTGAATCGCTGTTTTTTGCGCCTCACTCAGACAGGCGAGAAAACTCTGCGGTTTTCATCACGACCAAAAACTTTTTTCGCGTTTTTTGATAACCCCTTCATTGCCAGCGACTTCTCAGCAAAAAAAAATCAGCTTCATCGAAGTTGAAACTTCGATGAAGCTGAAGAGGTTGCCATCAGGGCTTACAGAAACGGTGGCGATTTACGGGGCGAAGAATCCGGAGATGTCTATGATCAGGTCGGTGGTGGAAGCAGTGAAGCGTTTGAAGGCCGCATCCGTTCCCAGTCCGACCGTGAAGTGACGGTTGAAGACTCTGCCGGTCTGATAGTTGGACGTCGCGACGTTTGGTTGAGCGGCGTTGCTCGGCCAGAAGGTCACAAAGCCGTTGGCCGCCGCGTTCACCGTCGAGACGTTTCCAACCAGTCCGCGCGCCGTCGAAGTCAGATTGGAACAGGGAGTTTGCGTTTCCTGCGTGTAGACCGTTCCTCCGGTCATTTGCGCGCCCGGCGTGTAACAAGCCGACTGACCGGCTCGGGTGTCCATCAAGCGGAGCGGTGAACCCAGCGAGTTGAACAACAATCCCTGGCCATTGGTGTCGCTTGCCTGCGCGCTGTAATAGCCCATCACGTCAATCACCAGATCGGTGGTTGCAGCCGTGAAGATATTGAATTCACCGTTCAGCGACAGGCCGACTGTGAACGGCGCGTTACGGTTCACGCCGGTAACGAAATTGGAATTGGCGGTGAAAGGCTGCGTGGCATCCGCCGGATACAGCGTCAGGTAACCGTTGCTGGTCGTGTTGGTCGTTGTTGCGTTGCCAACCAGAGCTTGCGCGCCGGTTGGAATCGTCA
>CAZXHW010000362.1:0-7940 GCA_964639915.1 uncultured Heliomicrobium sp. | reverse complement strand
TTACCCAGGACGAGTTCAACTTCGATCCGGCGACCTTCAAATTTTACAAGGCGAAATCGGTGGCTGACTTGCTGAAGACCTTCGACGAAGACGTTGCCAACTGCAAACGGGCCTTAGCGAGTGTTGACGACGCGGCGCTGGAACAGACCTGGCATTTGAAAATGCGAGGCCGGACGCTCGTCGAAAAGAACAAGGCAGACGTGTTTCGTGATTTTACCTTGAGCCATTTGATCCATCATCGAGGGCAGTTTTCGGTTTACCTGCGCTTGCTGGATGTCGCGGTTCCCGGCTCTTACGGGCCAACTGCGGACGAACAATAAAGTCAGTTGGGAGAAATGAAATGAAGAAAACGAGCAGAGCAACCGATAAGCATTTGACGAAGGATCAAGACGCTTTTCCGACCAAGCTGGCCAAGCCAGCGCAACGGGCACTTGCCAATGCCGGATACACGAAGTTGGCACAACTGACAAAAGTCACAGAAGCAGAATTGGCTAAGCTGCACGGAATGGGGCCAAAAGCACTTGCGCGGCTTCATGTGGCGCTGGCCGCCACAGGCAAGTCATTCGCCAAACCTTAATCAATGACCGCAAACCCAAAGGACATTCAATGCAAAAAATCATTCCATTCTTGTGGTTCGACAACAACGCCGAAGAGGCGATCAATTTCTATGTTTCGATTTTCAAAAACTCAAAGATTTTGAGCACGACTCCGGGACAAAACGGAACGATTATGGCTGCGACCTTTCAGCTTGAGGGACAGGAATTTTACGCGCTCAATGGCGGCCCGATGTTCACATTCACGGAAGCCATTTCGCTGTTTGTGAATTGCGAAACGCAGGAAGAGGTTGACGAACTGTGGGCGAAGCTTTCGGCGGGCGGGGCAGAATCAAGATGCGGCTGGCTAAAAGATAAATTCGGTTTGTCCTGGCAAATCATTCCAACCGTTCTGGGCAAGCTGATGGGAGACAAAGACCCCGTCAAAGCCAGGCGAGTCATGGACGCAATGCTGCAGATGGGCAAGATTGACATTGCCGCCTTGCAGCAGGCGTATGAGCAACAATAATCCAGCATAGGAGATCACAGATGACAGCTCAAACAATAACAACTAGCACTCCTCCGCGCCGTCTGGGGCGTAGTGTATTGGCGGTTTTTTTAGGATTTCTTGCGGTGGTTGTACTTTCGCTGGGCACCGATCAAGTGATGCATGTGTTGAACATCTATCCGCCCTGGGGCGTGCCGATGAATGAAACAAGCGATAACTTGCTGGCGCTGATATATCGGTGCATTTACGGCGTAATCGGCAGTTACATCACGGCGAAATTAGCGCCTCACTCGCCGATGCTTCACGTTTGGATCGGCGCGGGAATCGGATTTGTCCTGAGCCTGCTTGGTGTTCTTGTAGCTATGAAGGTGAACCTGGGGCCGCTGTGGTACCCCATCGCGCTCGCGATTACCGCTTTACCCTGTGCCTGGCTGGGCGGAATGCTGCATCACAAATGGCACGCCAAATAAGGAGAAATGATTATGGCAGAGAAGCCAGATTTCAATGCTTCATCGCAATCGTCCCAACCAAATTCTGATCTTAAAAGCCTGGATCGTTTGGTTGGCACATGGAAAGTAACAGGCGAAGCAGTAGGAGAGATCAAGTACGAATGGGCTGAAGGTCGTTTCTTCCTGCTTCAGCATTTTGATCTTGATCACGGCGGGCGAAAAATCAAAGGGATCGAAGTTATCGGGCACCTTCAAGGATTTGGCGAAGCGCCAAGCAAAGACATTCGGACTCGCGTCTATAGTTTTCTGGATGGCTTGACGCTTGATTATGTGTACGAGCTGGAAGGCGATACGCTGACGATTTGGGGCGGAGAAAAGGGATCGCCTGCCTACTACAAAGCGGAATTTAGCGCAGACGGCAATACCTTAACAGGCGGTTGGGTGTGGCCGGGCGGCGGATATAAGACGACCACCACCAAAGTAAAATAGGTATACCCATCCATGAATCGCATTTTTTCCAAGGAGGCATTTCAATGAGAAAAGTTGTTGTGAACATGAACTTGACGCTTGATGGTGTGATGCAGGCGCCCGGCCGAACCGATGAAGACACGCGCGGCGGGTTCCAATATGGCGGCTGGGCGGCGCCGTACTTCGATCCAGTTATGGCCAGTTCTGCGGCAACGGGAATGTCTCAAATGCCTGCTCTGTTGTTTGGGCGGCGCACTTATGAAGACTTTTACTCTGTCTGGCCCAATCGAACAGACAATCCCTTCACAGGATTTCTCAATGCCGTCCAGAAGTATGTTGTATCAACGACGCTGAAAGATCCGCTTCCGTGGAGCAACTCTATACTTCTCAAAGGCGATGCGGCGACAACCGTAGCTGAGCTAAAAAAACAAACAGGCAGTGACCTGGCCGTGTTTGGCAGTGGCGTGCTGGTCCGGTCGCTGATGAAGCACAATCTGATTGACGAGTTCGTGCTTTCCATTCACCCGCTGGTTCTAGGATCGGGGCAGCATCTTTTCACCGAAGACAGCCCGTTCTCCAAGTTCGAACTTGCTTCCAGCAAGACGACGACCACTGGCGTGGTGATGGCGACCTACAAACCATTGGCGGAAAAGTTGTCTTAAACTTTTAAACAGACATTTCTACAGCGAAAGGCAAGAAACAAAATGCAGATCAAACTCGCAAGCATTACGGTTGCCGACCAGGAAGAAGCGCTGCGCTTTTACACAGAAGTGCTGGGTTTCGTGAAATTTATGGACATTCCGATGGGGCCGTATCGTTGGTTGACGGTCACTTCGCCGGAAGGCGTGGAAGGCGTTGAACTGGTGTTGGAGCCGCTAGCATTTCCGCCAGCGCAGGTTTATCAAAAAGCGCTATTTGAGGCGGGAATTCCAGCCACGGCATTTATTACCAGCGACATCAAAGCCGAGTACCAACGCCTGAAAGAGCGCGGCGTCAATTTTCGTGGTGAGCCGCAAAGCATGGGGCCGATTACGGCGGTCTTGTTTGAAGATACTTGCGGCAATCTGATCAATCTGGTGCAGCCAGCAGTTTAGTCCTGTCTTTGGACAACAACTGAACGCTGGCACCGCCAAACTATCGGAGGGTAATTTGATCGAACTTCATCCTGTCAAACTCGAAGGATACGGCATCTGTCTGGAGCCGCTAACCCTTGAGCACGAGAAAGACCTGAATGTCGCGGCGGCAAATGGCAACCTGTGGGAATTGTGGTTCACGTCAGTTCCAAAACCGGAGCAGATGCGTGGTTACATCGCGGACGCGCTGGCAGGGCAGCAGGCTGGACACATGCTGCCGTGGGTGGTTCGGGAATTGGCGAGCGGCTCTATTGTCGGAAGCACACGCTACCACGACATCGTTGCCGCGATTGATCGGGTGGAAATTGGGTACACCTGGTATGGAAAACAATGGCAGCGCAGCAACGTCAATACGAGTTGCAAATTACTGCTGTTGCGTCACGCCTTCGACACACTGGGGTGTAAGCTCGTCGGATTGCGAACAGACAATTTCAACTTTGCTTCCCAGCGCGCCATTGAAGCTTTGGGAGCCAAAAAGGATGGCGTTTTGCGCCACCATACGGTTCGGCGTGATGGGTCCGTCCGCGACAGTGTGATGTACAGCATTCTTGCGACAGAATGGCCCGACGTGAAAAAGCATCTTGAAGGGCGCCTGGTGCGACACGCTTCAAGTAAATGAATTTGGTGTTCGTCAAAACTCAGACGAGGGAAGATGAAATGGCAGCAGCAATTACCGCAGCGGAATTTGTGAAAAAGCTGAAAACGCATCGTTCAGCGGAAGAACTGAAGAAGATTCTGCGGTATTTCAAAACCGGTGAAGGTGAATACGGCGAAGGCGATCAATTTATCGGCGTGCGCATGGGGCAGGTCTTCGCGCTTGCCAAAGAGTTTATCCAAATGCCGCTCGAGGAAGTAGAGAAGCTGCTGGAAAGCCCGATTCACGAAATGCGGGTTGGCGCAGTCAGCATCATGGATTTTCAGGCGCGCAGCAAGAAAACGCCGCCTGAACGTAGAAGAGAATTGTTCGATCTTTACCTGAAACGCCACGACAGAATCAACAACTGGGACTTGGTTGATCGCAGCGCGCTGTATGTCATCGGTGGTTACTTGTTCGATAAACCGCGCGACATTCTGTACAAACTCGCGCGCTCCAAAAACATCTGGGAACGGCGCACTGCCATCATCGGCACAGGCTATTTCATTAAGAAACGAGACATTGCCGATACTTTCAAGATCGCCGAAATGTTACTGAAGGACAAAGAAGACTTAATTCACAAAGCTACCGGGTGGATGTTGCGTGCCTCGGGTGATGTGGATCGCGAAAAGTTGTTGAGCTTTTTAGACGAGCACGCCGCAACGATGCCACGCACTGCCTTGCGGTATGCAATTGAACATCTGGACAAACCACAACGAGATCATTATCTGAGCCTGAAAAAGGCCACAACATGAGGAGGTAGTATGGCTACAAAAATTTTCGTCAACTTGCCGGTCAAAGACCTGAAAGCATCCATCGAGTTTTTCACGAAGCTCGGCTACACATTCAACCCACAGTTCACGGACGAAACGGCTACGTGCATGATCATCAGCGAAGACATTTACGCGATGCTGCTGACCCATGAAAAATTCAAAGTCTTCACGCCAAAAGAAATTTGTGATGCGACTAAAAGCTCTGAAGTTTTGATTTGCTTATCGTGCGAAAGCCGCGAACAAGTGGATGAAATGGTGGGCAAAGCTGTTGCTGCGGGTGGAACGACCTACAACCAACCGCAAGACCACGGATTTATGTATGGCCACGGGTATCAAGACCTGGACGGCCACATCTGGGAACTGATGTGGATGGACCCCAGCGCAGTCAATCAAAGCTGAATTTGCGTAAGGCAGATTTTTCCATCTGCCTTGAAGTTCGCTCTTGCGGAAATTTGGCAGGTTGGAAAACCTGCCTTACTTTTAACCAACCGCTTATGTGCAGAAACATCAAGACACTTTTCAATTTCGATCCGCCAGTGACCGACGATGAAATACGCGCGGCTTCCCTGCAATTCGTCAGAAAGCTGACCGGATTCAATAAGCCTTCGAAAGCGAACGAGGCTGCCTTTCTGGCGGCCATTGACGAAGTCGCAGAGATTTCGAGGAAGCTGTTGAGTTCGCTTGAGACAAATGCTCCACCCAGAAACAGGGAAGAGGAAGCCGCCAAAGCGCGCATACGCGCTGCGCAAAGATTTCCAGCGTAAATAACCAATCAACAATATTGCCGAAAACAATAACCCCTATGCGGTAGGTTCAATGGATGGGGATTAGGAGGGAAATTCATGTCATCGAATAATTCAACTGCTTCTGTTTCAAAAGGCCAGCTTTGGGCTGGACGCATTGTCAGCGCTTTGCCAATCCTCTTTTTGTTAATGGACGGAGTGATGAAATTGGCAAAGCCGTCGTTTGTCGTGGAAGCGACAGTTCAACTTGGGTATCGGGAAAGCGTCATTGTTCCTCTGGGGATTGTCCTGACGATCTGCACCATCCTTTACGCGATCCCTCGGACTTCGGTTTTGGGAGCGATCTTGCTGACGGGCTATTTGGGGGGAGCAGTTGCCACTCACGTTCATCACAACGACTCACTCTTTACGATTTTATTCCCGGTTATCTTTGGCGTACTGATCTGGGGAGGTTTGTATTTGCGTGATGCCCGCTTGCGTGTGCTGCTGCCGTTGACGAGTTAAGAGGAGGAGAGGCATGGGGAAAATTCCTGCAATGCGCCCGCAGCCTTTGATCGCAGTGCGTGATGTCGAAGCGAGCAGCCGTTGGTATCAATGCTTGCTCAAATGCCAGAGCGCGCACGGCGGCGAGGAATATGAGCGGTTGATGTCTGATGGCGAATTGATCATGCAGTTGCACAACTGGGATGTGGAACATCATCACGGTGCGATTGGTGATCCGGAAGCCCAGCCGTATGGCAACGGCGTTTTGCTGTGGTTTGAGACAGATGATTTTGATGCGGCAGTGGCGAGAGCGACGGAATTGAAAGCCAACGTTGTGTTGGCGGCGCATCGGAATCCGCCGGAAGGGCAAGGCGGTGGCCCGGCGCATCGCGAGATCTGGTTGCGGGACCCGGATGGTTATACTGTGGTTTTGGCAAGCCCGGATGGAGAAGCCGCATAAAAATTGAAAGGCTGGCCCGCGCCAGCCTTTCAATTTACTTCAGCAATAAAAACCCCTTAAGGCTTGGTTGCCGGAGCCGCCGAAGCGTTTTGGCTCAAGCCGCGATTGAGAAGCATTTTGACTTCCACGCGCCGGTTTTGCGCGCGTCCCGTTGCGGTTTTGTTGTCAGCCACTGCGTCTGTTTTGCCGTAACCCATTGGCGAAACAAACCGGCGAACCGGAATTTTATGATTCACCGCCAGGTATTGAATCACCGCATCAGCGCGCGCGCGGCTAAGCTGGAAATTCTTCGCTTCGCTGCCTGTAGAATCCGTATGCCCACCAACTTCGATCATGTAGGCTTTCGCAGTCAGAGCTTTTGTCGCCAATGCGTCAAGCTGCTGCTTGGCTTCCGGAGAAAGCAATGCGCTGTTTACTTTGAAAGTTACAGTCGCGGATTCCTGCACGTCGTAATCGTCTATTGCCGAAATACGCTCGTTTGCTACGCGCACTTCTTTTCTGGCTTCTTCGGCAACGGCGTACAACTCATCCATCTGCCCGGATAAACGCTCCTGGTTCGCTTCTACCGGGTTGACGCGTGTGTCGGTGGTAATGGCGGCACGCATGTCAGCTTCATTGAACCTGATCTTTTCCGCCACAAGCTGACCTTGCCTGTCCCCTCGTCCTTCTACTTCGATAATCAGCCCGCGCAAAATGTCCGTCGCAGGATATTTTTTACCGAAGCGAAGAAACCCTCCGGTGGTCTTGATGCTTGTGCCGTCTGTCAGCAAAACCTGGTAATCCGCACGGTTGCGATCGCGCATGGTGAAGGTATCAGCTTCGCGCGAAATGACGACGCCTTTGAACTTCACCTTCGATCCATTCGGAACCGATTGCATGCTTAAATTTCTGGGCTTCGAATTCTGTCCGTTCGAACTTTGCCCAAAGGCCTGCGAAGTCGCTGCCAACATAAGCGTCAGGCAGCAAGCAAGGGTTATAGGTCTCCATTTTTTGATCTCACAGATATTCATGTTTCTCCTTTTCTGTATTGGTGGGGGAAGTGCAAAAACATTTTATTGGGGGGAAACAATAAGCGTCTGAAAGACAGCTTCAGTTAAGTCTGACTTGGAGGATGAAAAAATCGTAGCGAAAGGCTAGACGAAAATCAATGCGCCCGGTTCTGGCACTTGCTGGAAATTATAAGATTGCTCAACCGGCGGCTCACCCAACTGGCCGTAACGAATCCAACAACGCGATAAGTGCATCCGGATCAACGGGTTTGACAAGGTGGTGATTAAACCCGGCTTCCCTGGAACGTCGGCGATCTTCTTCCTGGCCGTAGCCGGATAGGGCAATCAACATGGTATTAATAAACGCCTCCTCTTCGAGCAGTCGCGCGGCCACGTCGTACCCGTTCATTCCGGGCAACCCAATGTCGCAGACCAAAACTTGCGGCCGGAAGGCATTAGCCGCTTCAAGTGCCGCCAGCCCATCGTGGGATATTCGTACTTCGTGACCTTCGCGCTTCAGGATGAAAGCCATCATTTCCGCAGAATCCACGTTGTCTTCCACGATCAAAACTTTCAGGGCCGGAGTCGCGAGCGCAGAATCCAGCGCGCTTGCACTGCTTTCATTCATCAGGCCGTTTTCTGATTGTTGGATAACAGGCAGCCAGATGGTGAATTCGCTGCCCTGGCCTGGGCCTGCGCTTTTTGCTTCAACTGTTCCGCCGTGCATTTCCACCAAGGAGCGCACCAGCGTCAGCCCGATTCCCAGT
>CAZXHW010000361.1:0-7944 GCA_964639915.1 uncultured Heliomicrobium sp. | reverse complement strand
CCCGCCATCGTTTCGTGCCAGATGGGTCGCGCAGACGGCTTCATGCCTCTGTGAAAGATCACTGGTGAGGTTGATTCAGACATGCCTTAATCCTGTTGGTTGATGAACTTCTGTCAGCCGCGTTTTCCTTTGGCGGCTTTTGCTTTTACCGGTTGGGGCTTGATTTCTTCGACACCGGCAGCTTTTCGCAATTCATAGAACGATTCGTACAACTGATCGCGCAAACGTTCGACATCGGGCATGGCCTTCATATCCGCAGTCAGGCCGAAATACAAATGCTGGTCGTAGCTCATAATCGCGCAGCCGCATCCGACCGCATATCCAACCGGGACATACGGGTAGTACGCCACCATCCGGTGCCCCATCGCGTACAGTGGAACTTGCGGCCCCGGCACGTTGGTCGAAATCATATTCACCGCAGGGGGAACAGGCATGTTCGCCGTCGAAAGCGCTCCCATCAGAGCCTGCATCGGCGCGGGCAGAATTCCCATCAGCGCCGAAAACAAATTCAAGCCTTCAGCGACGCGCCCGCCTTTCATCGCCATGGTCTTTTGATTGACGTAGCGGAATCGCTCGACGGGATTTTTCAGATCAAGCCGGATTTCCACTGGCAGCAGCGAAACCAGATTCCCTAAAGCTCCATGTTGATCTTCCTGCCGCAAACTGACCGGAACCATAAAACGGACATTGCGTCCGGCCACCGGTTGGCCATGGCTTTCGACGTACCGCGAAACTGCTCCGGACAAAGCCGTCAGCACAACATCGTTGACCGTGCCGTTCAAAGCGCCACGAATCGCGCGGGCTTCGGCAAAGTTAAACGTATTCCAGACCATCCGCTTTTCGCCGGACAACGGGCCGTTGAACGGCAGCGGCGAAGCCGGGCGCATGATCTTCGGAATTTCTCCGCTGATGTTTTTCATCGCTTCGCGCGAAGTTTGATCGGTCAACGCCTGCGTCAAATTCAGCAACCCATTTTGAAATTCCATCCAGCGGTTCATGCCTTCCTGCATCCCGCCCAGAATCGAATCGAACAACCGCCGCGTGGGGTCAGGCTGCGGTTCGCGCACTTTGGCGGCAGGTTTCGGAGGAATCGGCACTGGCGTTGGCGAAAAATCCAGCACGATTTTCAGCAAATCCACACCAGACATGCCATCCACCATGCAGTGATGCACGCGACAAATCATCGCCGTCTTGCCGCCTTCCAAGCCGTACACCAGATAAATATCCCACAGAGGTTTGTGGCGCTCCATCATCGGCGTCAGGATTCGCCCAGCCAGATCAATCAATTCCCTTTCGCCGCCCGGCCCAGCAATTTGCAGCTTGAAGATGTGATTGTGGATGTTGAAGTTGTGATCGTATTCCCAGGTAGGATGGCCAAGGTTGAAGGGATCAGGCACGACAATCTGCTGATAGCGCGGCAGCAAGTGCATCTTCGCATCCAGCATCGCCACGAAATTTTCAAAGGGCAGCTCGCCGTCAAACAGACTGACGCTGCCGATGTGCATCGGCGTTTCCTTCTTTTCAAAATACAGGAAACTGGCATCCATCGAAGACAACCGCCGATTCAGTTCAGGTTGAGACATACAGATTCTCCGTCTTGGTTTCGCCTACCGTTTGAAAGCGCGAATCAATTTGAGGTGTTTATCTTCCCAGTTGTAATACCATTTTCCGGTCGCCCATGGTTCCGTAGGCTTACTGCGAAACCCTCGATAGCCTTCAACAATCAGTAAACTACTATTTATTCGAAATTGTATTTTGGGCGTATCCTGAGACACTTTGGTCGTGATTGTCCACAATTCAGGATCAATAAAAACTTCTCCCGTTTTCGCATCAACAATAGCGACTCCGGAACAATCTGATCCACAGCCCCAAAGTACGACGGTGTAATGTCCAGCAAAGTTTGGCCCTTCTTTCGCGCCAAGTTTTATCCGGGTTCTAAATTTTCCAGCTCGACCTCCGGCAGGTTTTGCCGGAGCCGGTTTACCCTTATAGATTTCTTGAACAGGATAATTCTTGAAACTCAGTTCTCCTTTTCCTTGAGTGAAAGTCAGGCTCCCCAAGAAGACCAAGCCAATAATGACAAGCGAAAATTTCATCAGACGACCTCCAATCAATTCGCCGCCCACACATCCACCAGATACCGATTCTGCGCCGTCAGATCATTCAACCAAGCATCCGCCGCCGCTGCGTTCGCGCCAGTCTTTTCGCCATAAATTGCCGCGAAGGTTCTTCGCACATCGGGAGCCATGCGACTGGCGTCACCGCAGACGTAAATTATTGCTCCGGCTTCGATCATCTGCCAGATGTCGTCGCGCCGCGCATAAATTTCGTCTTGTACGTAGCATTTTTTCTGCCCGTCAACACGCGAAAAAGAAGTGAAAAGTTCGGTCACGCCCGCTTCCACAAAGCGGCTCAGTTCATCCTGGTAAATGAAATCTTGCTCTGGATGGCGGCAGCCGAAAAACAGCAGGGAGCGGCCAATCGCTTTGCCCGCGGCTTTCAATGCAGCACGTTCCTGCAGAAACCCTCTGAATGGCGCGAAGCCGGTACCGGGACCAATCATTACAATCGGCACAGTCGGATCTTCCGGCAAACGAAACGCCGACTTGGTGTCTTTGACGAAAGCGTAAAGCACATCATTTTCGTTTTGCCGCGCCAGATAGTTCGTGCAAACGCCTTGGTAATCTCCGCGACCGGATCGCGCTGGAGCATCAATAACTGCCACGGTAATGCTGCAAGTTCGTTCCCCAGCCAAAGGCGAAGAAGAGATTGAATAATACCTTGGCCGAAGCGCCGGAAGCATTTCCAGATAAACTTCAAACGGTAAGGTGCAGGCCGGAAGTTCTTCCAGCAAATCAATCAGCGATTTTCGTCGCGCCAGCACGTCTTCTTTGTACCGCGCGGCACTGGCTTCATCTTCTCCCAGCAAGGCTTGAAGCTGAATCTTTTCTGGCGGGCATTCGGTGTATTCGGCAAGCGTTTGAATCTGGCTGCGCGTCGCCACGTCTTGAAGCTCTACATAATCGCCGAGCAAGCGAAACACGGAAATCGTTTGATTGATCGGCAAAAAGGATTTGCGATTCGTCGTCGGTTTCAACCGAATATAAACATCGCGGGCAAAACCAAACCGCTCGGCAACGCGCTTCACCAGCGCTTCGCTGTTGTGTGGAATGACCCCCAGATGATCGCCTGCGCGATATGTGACGCCTTCCGGCAGTTCCAGTTCGATGTGCCGCGTCGAACGATCTGAAGGATTTTCACGGCCCTTGTTATGAAGCTCTCGGTTGATACGAACTGTCATGGGCTTCGAATCAAACGAATCCACAAACGGACTCATCTGCTGCCCCGGAACAATCTCAAGCCGATACAACGGCTTCGACTCTTCAGCTTCAATGCGAATGCCCACACTTTCGGCGACTGTGCGGCGTAGCGGCTGGTACCAGCGTTGAAATTGCCCGTCGAAATCGTCGCGCGCATCGCCTTCGCCGTGCGGATAAAGCCGCTTGGCTCCGTGCGCCGCCAGTTGTTCATCAATCAAACGAGGCACCGCCTGAAACGTCGCCGCCCAATCGCGATTGCCGCAACCAAAAACCGTGTACGTGACTCCCGCCAGCGCATCACTGCCAAGCTCTTCACTTTTCAGCCAGTCGCAAAACTTCACCGCATTGTCTGGCGGCAACCCGTTGTAAGAGGACGAAACAATGGCCAGCAAACCTTCTTTCGGCAACCGTCCGGCGTAATCATCCAGCGGAGCAACTTTCACCACAAAGCCATTCGCTTCGGCATCGTGTGCGACTCGCCGGGCCAGTTCTTCCGCTGTTCCCATGTTCGATCCGAACAGGACAAGCAGCGGGGTATTGTGCAGTTGCGAAGTAGTTGGGAGTCGGGAGTCGGTAGTCGGTTGGGAGGTTCCGCCAACAATCACTGAACTCTGCACTCTGACTGCCGCCTCTCGACTCCCAACTCCCAACTCCCTTTTCCGAACTTTGATTCGCAAATCATCCGGCTTCAGCGTCAGCGTTTCTTTGATTTTCAGTTGATAGCGTGTGTGGTCAACCAGCTTGAAGCGTTGCAGGATCATTCCCAACACTAACGTCGCTTCCTGCAAAGCGAACTGGCGACCGATGCATGCTCGCTGGCCATTCCCGAAAGGTTTATACGCGTTGGCGGGGCGCTTGGCTTCGGCTTCGGGGTTGAAATTGTCCGGGTTGAAGGCTTCAGCATTGTCGCCCCAAATGCTTTTGTCGCGGTGCAGCATCGGCAGCAAAATGTTGATCGTATCGGTATGTTTGATTTTGTATTTGCCGCCGATGACCGTGTCTTCGTAAGGATACAGCCCGATGGCCGGCGCCGTTGGCCACAACCGCAACGTCTCTTTCAGAATTTGCGTAATATATTGCAGTCGATTGACCTGCGCATAAGTCGGTTTAATGGAAAGATCACGGCCCAACACGCGATCCACTTCTTCGTAAGCCTTGGCCAGAACTTCGGGATTGTTCAGCAACGCGTATATTGCAAATGACAATAGGCCGCTAGTCGTTTCATGCCCTGCAATCAGGAAGGTGATGATTTGATAGCGAATGTTCAGGTCTTCCAGCTTTTCGCCAGTTTTCTTATCCACGCCGCTGAGCATGTAGCTGAGCAAATCCGGTTTGTCGGCCAAATCATCGCCGCTGGCTTTTCGGTCGGCAATGATTCGGTCAACCGTTTCGTTCATACAGCGGATATCGGCTTTTAATTGTTTGTCGCGCCCTTGGCGAATCAACCCTTCCAGTGGAACGTCGCGCAGTTCATCCAGTGAAGTCGCCAAGCCTCCGGCCATCGCGCTAACGAAAGGATGATAGCCATCTTGATAAAACGAATTCAGCCGGTAATCGAATCCGCACAACCCAATTGTGTCCACCGTCAGCCGCGTCATATCGGCGGAAACGTCAATTTCGTCGTCATCGTTCAGCCGCTCCCACTTCAGAACCAATTGCTCTGCAATGTCCAGCATCATCTGGTGATAGCCCTGCATCGCGCGATGGCCAAAGTTCGGCAGCAAAATATTGTGCGCTTTTGACCAGTTTGGCTCTTCGGTTTTGGAGGTGAACAAACCATCGCCGCTGAATCGCCGCACCAGCCGCAAAGCCCCGCGAATGGATTTGTCGAAGCGTTTTTCGTCGCAGACTTCGTTGACCAGTTCGTAGCCCGAAAGAACGATAGCAACGCGCCCGCGCATTTCCAGGCGATAGATTGGACCGTATTCACGCGCCAGCCGGACCATATCCTGAATCGGCGACGTCGCGCTGAGGTCAAGCAGGTTTTCGAGCAAAAACTTTTCAGGAGGTTGTGGAATGCGGACCAGGTTTTCTGTGCTCATTGTCACCTCACGCTAAGAACGCGGCGTCAGAAGCGCAAAACTGATTCCAAACAAACGGCCTTGTTGACGCAAAAATTGGGCGAGACATTCGGCTTGTGGCGGCAAATTGCCGAACAATTCTTTTTCGTCGGAAGTGATCACAAAAGCGGAAGCATCGTGCGGCTTCCCTGCCAGCCAGTATCGAACTTCCGGATTCGCGGCAAGGTTTTTCAGCCAATGCGAATTGCGACGAATCGTGCTGAAGACAATCACGCTTCCAATGCGCGTCGCCAATACGGGAAAGTTGATCTTTTGCCCGGACTTGCGGCCAGTGGTTTCCACTACAATTGCGCCGGTCGGCCAAAACAACGGATTGCCGAAACCGGCGCGAACCAGTGGTTCCGCAAACCGGTTTAGCTCCTTGAAAAACTGCGTTTGAAAATTTTCCAGCGTTTGCGTGAACATCGCCACCGCCTTTTTTAGTCGTTTAAGCCCGTCACGTCGTAACTCATGACAATCAAATCGTGCGTGCGCCCTTGCCGATCCATCACGTAATCGGCCATCAAAGCTTCCGCTTTGAACCCCAACCGCTCAAAAACTGCCTGAGCGCCGCGCTGCTCCGAAGCCATCTGCGCCACAATTTTCTGCAAGCCCATTTCTTCCGCAAGTGCGAAAACTTCGTTTGCCAGCACGTTTCCCAACCCCATGCCGCGTGCATCCGTGCTGACCAGCAATCGAATGTTGCCCAAATGCCGCGCCCAGTTAGTTTCGCTGCGAACCAGCGTGCCCAAACCCACCATGCGCCCTTCGGATGCGGCGACGACCGTCACTGTGCGGCTGGAATCCGAATGACGCATCCAACTATCAACAACTTTGGGATGCGAAATATCAAGCGGAAGAAAAAGCAGGTCGTCAGCGGGCAGCGCCTGCGCAAATGCCAGCACCGCGTCCCTGTCTGACGACTGCATCAATCGCAAAGCAACCTGCTTGTCTTTGAGCGTCACCGTCCGCGGATACGTGCGATTCGTTGGTTGAGACATGTTTGTGTAGAGCCTTTCAGGTAGATATGACGTGAGCGGAAATTACCACAGCCTGGTGAGAGGAGAGAAGGCGGGATAGAGGGATTGAGAGAAGGCGGGAAAAGAATGTGCTGATTGATTCTTTTTCCGTCTCTCCTTCTCTCCGTCTCTCTTTCCCTCTGTCTCTCAATCTATTTCTTAGGAGTGCTGCCAAAGAACGGAAGCTGCGTCGCCAGATCTAGCCAGCGCTTCTGAACTTCCACATAGTTGGTCACGGCTTGTTGCGCAAAATCTGCCAGCGCCGCAGCCGGTGAATTTTCTTCCAGGTTTAGGCCTTTTTTGACGGCTTCGATGACCTGCGCGTTTTGCTGCGCGGCAAAATCCAGCCATTGTGTGCGGGCATTGACGAATGTTTCGACTCCCTGCCCGGCAAAATCCGAAGCCGCTCGCGTCACATCTGCGGGATTGATGCTCACGTTTTCTTTGATCGCTTCAAACAACTGGCTGCTCTGCTGTGAAGCGACTTCGGCCCAGCGGCGTTGCGCTTCTACAAATCCTTCGTAGCCCTGACGCGCCCAACTTCCCAATTCAGGCGTCGGAGCCGAGCGGTAAAAATCCATGCCTTCTTCCACGGCTTTCAGCACCAGCGCGTTTTGCTGCGCGGTCAGGTCAATCCATTTTTTCTGCGCGTCAACCAGATGCTCTACAACCTGTTTTGCCCAATCGGCTGCGCCAGCATTTGCGCCTTGAGTTTCCTGCGCTGTATCCGGTTCGGTTTCTTTTGCGCTTTTCGCTTTGTTTGCCATAACGGTTTCTCCTTCTGGATTTAGTGATTGTGGTTATTTGCCTTGCGGCTGGTAAAGATTGCCGCTGCTAGTATCTTTTGGTTCAGTGCTTTTTTGCGATGCGCGCCGCATTCCTTCAATGAACGGCACGCTCCAGCCAAGGGCGAAATCCACCAGCGCAGGAGCAAAGGTGTTGGCAATGTTGATTGCCTGCGCATCCAATGCCGCGACAATTTCGGGCTGCGGAAAGCGAGCCGCCTGAACAATCAGTTTCGCCATCTGGCTGGCGGGAAATTTCGGAACGTAATTCGGCATTTCCAAGCCTGTGCTGTTCGCAGCCGCGTCAAAGATTTCGGTTTCGACTGCGCCAGGGTAAATCGTGCAAACGTCTATGCCTTCGGACATGACTTCCGCACGCAACGCTTCGGAAAATCCTGCCAGCGCGAACTTGCTGGCGCAATAAGCCGTCTCGAACGGCATGCCACGTTTGCCGAAAATGGAAGATACATTCAGGATCACACCGCCGCCATTTTGTTTTCGCATCTGCGGAACAACAGCGCGGGAGGCAAAAACCGCTCCCCAGAAGTTCACATCCATCAGTCGCCGAAAATCTTCCAGCGGCATATCCGTAAACCGCGAAGCAATCGCCACCCCTGCATTGTTGACCAGCACATCAATACGGCCAAACTTTTCAATTGTCGTGGCAATCAGCATTTCAACCTGGCCTTGATCCGCAATGTCCGTCGTCACTGCCAGCGCTTGTCCGCCTTTGGATTCAACCTCTTTGACCAATTCATTC
>CAZXHW010000360.1:0-7959 GCA_964639915.1 uncultured Heliomicrobium sp. | reverse complement strand
GCGGGATCGGCAGCTTCCGGAATCCGAGGTAAATTCCAAGGAAGATGGCGGACATAACAGGCAGAAAAATGCCCAGCCTGTCCGTATCTGCCGGGGACAAGGAAACAGTAACGAAAGCCACCAGGTAGATGATGCCTGTACAAAGAGCGATTGGCTTTAGGCTGTCGCGCATGGCGCGATTCAGTGCAGCACGCAATTCGGCTTCGGTGACGCCGGCGTCAGTTTCTGTGGTCGCTCGACCGAGTTTTAAGCTGATGGTGTGATCGTCACTTTGTGCGTTTTTCGCTGTCACAGTTGACTCTCTTGTAAGGATTCAATGGCTGACCGACACCCGCCTTCCTCTTCACCGAGCCGGAACACTGGCACTATCGTGCATTTTAGCCAAACGATAATGGGGCGTGGGGTTTCAGGAATGCCACAGGTGAAACTACGTGACTTCCTGCCAGCTTTTTTCTTAGCGGGACTGCAAAGGCGCATTGGACCAAAGTCCAATAGTGATTCTCGGCAGAGCGAAATATATTGCGTACGTTGCCGAAACCGACAGATCGGCAATTACTAGATCGCTCAATTGGTTATCAAGGGTAGATTGCGGCTTTGGCTTTCCGCACTATCGCAGGAGGAGTGAGACACCGTCATTTCTCGATTGCGAAAGCAAAAGCAAGCAAGTGTAGCCACTTGAGCGCTCAAGTGGATTGTTTGAAAGGCCAGTCGGGTTTCCAACTGGCTAAGGTCAAGGCATCTCCCCTCGCCGCTACGAGTCAAGCTTCCTGGGCTACACAGTCACTGGCGTTAGCCCTGGGAGAGCAATGTGGGGTTGCTACTCTGGCAGCGAGGGGATCTTTTTATTGGCTTCGACGCGAATGCCCTCAACGAGATTTGGCCGCACGGCTTTTCAAGACCTGGTCTGCCATCACCCCTAGCAAAATCACTGCTCCCATCACAGCAAAATTCAAAGACGGATCAATGCCCAGCAGATTGACCAGATTCTGCAAAACTTGCAACAACACGGTCCCCAGAATAATGCCGATTACTGAGCCTTCTCCGCCCCGTAAACTGCATCCGCCCAGCACTGCCGCCGCAATTCCGTAAAGTTCGTAAAAGTTCCCGTGCGAAGATGGCGAAATCGAATTTGTGTAAAACGCAATCAGGATTGCCGACACACCCGTCAGCAAACCGCAAATCACGTACGCCGCTGTGATGACGGCTTTTGTGTTGATGCCGGAATATCGCGCGGCGTCTTCGTTGCGGCCAACGGCAAACAGGTAGCGGCCAAACACCGACCGATGCAACACCAGCCACATCACCAAGCTGACAGCAATCAAAACAATAAATGGAGATGGGACTCCCAACAGCCTTCCAGTGGCCAGCCCTTGCAACCATTCAAAGCCCGCCGAGTTGCCGAAGCCTTTGGTTTCATCATGGGCGATGTAACGTGCCAGGCCGCGATAAAACAACAATCCGCATAGTGTAACGATGAATGGTTGAATCTTCATTCGGGTGATCAGCGTTCCATGGAGCAACCCCAGCGCCATCGCGACTCCAAGGGTCACAAGCACTGCCAACGCCCCTGGCCAATGGCCGCCCATCAGCATCATTGAAAGCAATACACCCAGCAGCGCCATCTTTGAGCCAATGGAAAGATCAATGCCGCCCGTAATGATGACCACGCCGACGCCTATACTGAAAATTCCGTACGCGCCAATCAGCCGCGCAGTGTTTTGCAAGTTGGTTGCGGAAAGAAACAGCGGCTCCTTGATCGAAACCACCACACACAAAACAACCAGCAGGAGGAATATGCCAAGTTCTTTTTTCATCAGTTATGAACGAGTTTTTTATTTGTCAGTTGGATGTTCGCCGCCAACGGCCAGGCGCATAACGTTTTCTTCAGTGCAATTATGGCGATCAAGAATCCCTGTGATCCGGCCTTCGTGCATAACGGCCAGCCGGTCGCTTAAACCCAGAACCTCTTCCATATCGCTGCTGATGACAATAACGCCGACGCCGTTTTTGGCCAGCCCGCGCAGCAATTCGTAGATTTCCGCTTTCGCGCCCACATCAATGCCGCGCGTTGGTTCGTCAAAAATCATTACCTTCGGGTCAAGCTGCAACCATTTCGCCAGCACGACTTTTTGCTGATTGCCGCCGCTCAGATTTTTGACCAGGGTTTCGATGGAATTGGTTTTGACGTTCAGCCGGGTTGCTACAGCTTCGGAAGCTTTGCTTTCGCGCGCGCGGTTAATCAGGCCTCTGACCGTGTACCGCTGCAACGCAGGCAGACTGATGTTTTCCCGAATCGGGCTTTCAACAATCAACCCGGTTTGCCGGCGATCTTCGGGAACCAGATAGATGCCGGCACGAATGGCCTGAGCCGACGAATGAATATCAAGTTGCTGTCCGTTTAGAGACAAATTGCCGCCGAGCTTGCTGTCTACACCAAAAATCGCCTGCGCCATTTCCGACCGGCCAGCGCCAACCAATCCCGCAAAGCCCAGGATTTCTCCGCCGCCAAGCGAGAAGGAAATTTTCTTTCCCGGATAGCGCGCCGTTTCCAGATCGCGAACTTCGAAAAAGCCCGTTTTCAATTTGTTTTCTGGCGCGACATAGCTGTGATGCAATTCCCGCCCAACCATCAACTGCACCATTCGGTCATGTGTGATCTCTTCGCGCTGGAGTATTCCGGCATTTCGCCCATCGCGGAGGACAACGGCGCGGTCAGCGATTTCCGAAACCTCACCCAGCCTGTGAGAGATATAAATCACGCTGACTCCCTGAGCGCGAATGTCTTTGACCACTGCCAGCAAGCGTGAGGTTTCGGTCAGCGTCAGGCTCGAGGTCGGCTCGTCCATAATTAACAGCCGCGCATTGAGCGAAAGCGCCTTGGCAATTTCGACCAGTTGCTGCTGTGCGATGGAAAGCCGGTTGAGCGGCGTTTCCGGCAAAACGTCCAATCCCAGACGACGAAGATGCACAACTGCATCTGCATTCATCTTTCGCCGGTCAATCAATTTCAATGGCTTTAACACCCCAGGCAAAACCGGTTCGCGGCCCAGAAAAACATTTGCCGCGACATCCAGATTGTCCAGGACGTTCAATTCCTGATGAATGAAGCCGATTCCAAGGCCAATCGAATCATTGACCGAACTGATCGTCACCGGCGCTGCGTCTACGCTCACCTGTCCGGCGTCGGGCTGATACAACCCGCCCAGGATTTTCATCAGCGTGGATTTGCCCGCGCCGTTTTCGCCAAGCAAGGCAACAACTTCCCCCGCATTGACGTGAAAATCTACGCCGTCGAGCGCTACAACGCCGGGAAAGCGTTTGCCGATACCACGCATTTCCAACAAAGGATTCGTCATTTGATTTTGAGTTTTGGATTTTGGATTTTGGATTTCTGACTTCAATCCAAAACCCAAAATCAAGAATCAGGCATCAACGTCCGCGCAGCTTGTTCAGCTTGGTGGTGAATTCTTCCACGTTGCTTTGTTTGATAATCAAAGTCGGGACGAAGGCTTGTTTCGAAGCCGGAATGCCCGAACGGTCGCCGCCCAGAACCTGGCTCATAATCTTGATCGCCTGGTAGCCAAACTCATACGGCTGCTGAACGACTGTGCCCGCAATTTCACCAGCTTTCACACCGGCCAGCGTTTGATCTTCTTCGTCGAAGCAGATGATTTTGACTTTGCCGACCTTATTGGCCTCTTTGATCGCATTCAGGATGGCCGGCCCGTTATATGACCACAAACCGACAAACGCCGCGGCGTCGGCATATTTGACCAATGAATCTGCCGCGTTGGCTTTGGCGCGCGCGTGGTCAGCATCATCGGTGCGCTTATCAATGATTTGAATTTTCGTTCCGGCGATTTCTTCCTCAATGCCTTGCAACCGCTCTTTGGCGTTCTGCGCATCCAGCTTGCCCACGAAAATGACGATCTTGCCGCCTTCGGGCAAAGCTTCTTTCAACAGTTTCCCGGCTTGACGTCCGGCTGCGACGTTATCCGTGCCAACATACACTGCACGCTGACTGGCGGGCGCGTCGCTGTCCTGGGTAACGACCAAAGCTTTTTGCGAAGTCTGATTGAGCAATTCTGTTTGATTGACGGGATCAACAGGCGAAATTGCGATTCCCGCAAAGCCTCTGGCAAGCAGATCGTCAATGATGCGTTTCTGTTCGGCGGCGGTTCCATCAGCAGGAATTTTGAATTCCACCGTCACGTCTGCCAACTCTTCATCCGCTTTTTCAGTTCCCTTTCGAGCGATTGTCCAAAAGTCTGAAGGATTGTTGGTGACGAAGGCCAGCTTTTTGCCGGAAGTGCTGTTTGCTGGTTTTTGACTGCATCCAGCAGGAAGCAAAACAGCGAGAACGAACAATAATCCCAAAAACAACTTAGCGTTGCGTTTCATCGAATCGGGTCTCCTAATTGATATGGACTATGTGGTTGCTGGCATCAAAATCGAAACTCAGCAACTTTTTGGACAGATGACCATAGACAGGATTTGCCAGTCTTGAACAGGATTAGTTCCAAACCAGCCTTTTCTAAGGTTTTCCTCCCCTAAATCCCGTCAATGCTGTCCAAAAGTTTTGTGTGCAGATTAGCTTGCAGCAGCCAATGTTTCGCCAAACGGCGCGAAGTGCTTGCCAAAATGAATTTCCAGCATGTCGTAATAGACACCTTCGTTGCGGCGCAGTGTGGCAAAAAATGGTTCGCGGAATTCAGGATGGTGCAGCACCGAACCAAAGGTGACGTGCAGGATCTCCCGCGAATCAAAATCGTCCAGCAGTGTCGTCACTTGATAGTTCGGCAGCGAATCCACGTTTGCCATCTTTTCGACTTCGGCGGAAACGTGATAGCTGGCGCGATCAATCGGGTACCGTTCTTTGGCAAACGCCACAATAGAGCGGAACAGTGACGGATTGACTTTGCCGATGGCCCGCAGCGCTTCCAGGTAACTGGTTCCGGCGGTTTTCAAATGCACCAGTTCTCCTGCGACCCGCGAAGCAATCGGATAGACGCTGAATTTGTCGGAACCGGAATGCAGGCTGAGCTTGTAAGGCCCAAAGGTTTTCGACACCGCCAGATGCTGCGCGAAGGATTTTTCAAACTCACCCAGATCGCCAATGTAATCCACGCCTTTTTCAAAATCGCCAACGTAACGCGGAGCCAGGCTGACCCATTTGACTCCCAGCCGCTTCAGTTCATGTGCGATGTAAATATGCTCGGCCAAGGTCGTTACTGTTTCGGTTTCGTCAACGCTCATTTCCAATTCGAAGTCTTTGCCAGCCATCACCTTTTCCAGGTGGCGATACATTCTGACCGTGTGCGCGACGACTCGTCCGTATTTGGCAGCGGATCGCAGCAAATCTTCTTCGCTGATGGTGATGCTGAAAGTCCCCAAATCAATTTTGCCGCCAAGCGCAGCCTGCGTCGCTTCCCAGGTCGTTTCCAGCGCAGGCCAATCCAGCGCTTCAACTTTGGTTTTCAGAATATCCACTGGCGCGGTGTTGGCTTCATTGTCCACGTGTTCGCCTGGATCAATCGTATAAAAGGTGAAACCCGCTGCTGCGCAGGAATCAATGTCGTCGGTATTTTTCAAGTGATCGGCGTCGGCTCCAAATCCGTCGCGCCAGCCGTCCTGAAAGATTCCCCAGACGGCTTCATCCATCACTTGTTGCGGCGTGCGGCCTGTGCGCGCGTTTTCGCGTATGGACTGTTGCGCCAGAATCGGCGCCATTGTCGAATTGCGAATCGCTCGGATATGACCAGGCGTCGCCAGCCCCAACCGGTCGCCGCATCCGGCGGATTTTTTCAGCCCAAGAGTCGTTGGATTCAGGAAGGACAAAACT
Organism: uncultured Heliomicrobium sp.; assembly: GCA_964639915.1. Taxonomy (GTDB): domain Bacteria; phylum Acidobacteriota; class Blastocatellia; order RBC074; family RBC074; genus RBC074. The sequence continues at coordinate 2,117 of CAZXHW010000360.1, read as the reverse complement.
GAACGCAGCGCAGCGGCATTCGCCGACGAAGTTTCAGCCAGAGTCATCTGCAAGCTTTGCCTCCCCAAAACAATTTCGGTCATTTCGCCGTCAAATTTGCGGTGAAGCGTCAAATCAGCGGAAAGCACGCCAAGCGATTTTCGTTCGCCGGCTCTGGCCAAAAAGAAAACGGCCTTGTTTATAGGCGTGATGGAACGCGAGTAAACCTGCTGGCACGTCAATTCATCCAGTTCGGCGGCAAATGCATTGGCTTCGCTGGTGGCCAATGGCGCGGCCAATCCAGTAGCCTGCAAATATCCCAACAACTTTTCGCTCATTGATGGATTCTCCGTAAATAATTGGTTTGATGATGCGGCAAAGCTTACGACATGAAGTTTGGTATGACCAGCAAATTGCTGCTTGGCCAAGCCGGCTACTTCATTTTCAGCGATAGAAACCACATGTGCGTCTTGGAAAGGCAACTGTGTTCGTGCTACAAGCGCCCGGTTGTTATGAACATCAACTATCAAGAATTCTTGCTTGCAGGGGAACGCGCCGGAATGCGTTATTCGCTGGCTGTGCCGCGAACGACGGCTGCTGCACTGGCGGGTTTGCAAATGGGCCAGCGCGCAGGCAGTTCCCTGGAATTCAAGGATCACCGCGATTATCAGCCCGGAGACGATTTGCGCCGCATTGACTGGAATGCGTTTGCGCGTTCGGACAAGCTGACCGTCAAACTCTTCCGAGAGGAAATCAGCCCGCATCTGGATTTGGTGATTGATGGCTCGCGTTCGATGGCTGTCGAACCGGGCACAAAATCACAGGCCGCGACAGCTCTTTCAGCGGCACTGGCTGTAGCGGCGGAAAACGCTGGCTATTCTCATTTGGTGTGGCTGACGCGGGAACGCTGCGAACCCGTCGCAAACAGTTCCGGACGCCCTTCCCGCTGGGGAGAGTTCAATTTTGATTTTCGGCAAAACCCGGCGGAGTCGTTTTCGCTCGTTCCGCCGAAACTCAGGCGACAAGGCATGCGGATTTTTATCAGTGACTTGCTCTGGCTGGGCGAACCGCTTCAATTGCTGCAACAGCTTTCGCAAAACGCTGCATCGGTGGTCGTCATTCAATTGTTGGCAGAAGCCGATCTTACTCCTCCCGAACGCGGACGTTTGCGGCTGGTAGATTCCGAAACCGAAGAGCAGCGCGAAATTTTCATTGATGATGCCGCGATCAGCCGCTACCATGACGCGCTTACGCGTCATCAGCAAAACTGGCATCGAGCTTGCCGCCAGGTCGGCGCGACGTTGATCGAATTGGTTGCCGAAACCACGCTTGCTACCTGGAACCTGGAAACTCTGGTTAAATCCGATGTGCTGAAGGCTTAGCCGAAGCAAAAACGTTCGACAGGATTGACACGATTTTGCAGGATGAATTCAATTGCCTTGCTCTCAATCCTGCTAAATCTTGTAAATCCTGTCCACGCCTTCTGAAACTCCTATGCTCAACCTTGGAATTGTTGCCGACGAAATCAGCCGTGATTTTCGCCAAGCTTCTCAAACTGGAATTGCCGCAGGATTGCGACGCTACGAGATTCGTTTCTTGAAATCCGGGCGCGCTCCGATGTGCGATCCGGCAGAACTGTTGGAAATTGAACGCATCTGTGATGGCGAAGGCTTGGAAATCACGGCGCTGTCTCCAGGGCTGTTCAAATGGACGGATTCTGTTGAGAAATTTCAGCACGAAATGGCCGAGGTGTTTCCTCGCTCAGTCGAGTTGGCCCAGCGGTGGAATTTATCGGCTTTAGTCATTTTTGGATTCTGCAAGCCTGGTGCAAAGGAAGAAACCGCGGATTTGATTCCCAGCGACAACCCGCCGAGTTGGATAATTGATTCTCTGGCGGAAGCGGCGTCAAAAGCCGAAGCGGTCGGGTTGCGCTTATTGATCGAACCGGAACCAGTTTGTTGGGCGGATACTGGCGCGGCAACCGTCAACCTGATTCGTTCCTCCAACTCGGCGGCGCTTGGAATCAATTACGATCCTTGCAACGTGGCCTGGATGCTTCGCCGCGATCCGATTGATGAGTTTGAAACCGTTGCGCCGTTCATCGCCAACGTCCACATCAAAGATCAGATAGACGAACC
>CAZXHW010000359.1:0-7973 GCA_964639915.1 uncultured Heliomicrobium sp. | reverse complement strand
TCAAAACTCATCAACTACGACTTTGAGCACCATTTTTGGAGGACCAGACCATGCCAACCGCAACCCAAACTCAGGCTGTTGAAGCCGCTCCGACTTTTCCCTATTTCACTGAAGAGCACGCGATGTTGCGCGAAACCGTCAAACAGTTTTGCCAAAAAGAAATCGCTCCGTTCGCCGAGGAATGGGACGAAGCCGGAATCTTTCCGCGCGAATTGTTTAAGAAAGCCGGTGACTTGGGCTTGTTCGGCATTCGCACTGATCCGAAGTGGGGCGGTAGCGGATTGGATTGGTGGGCGACTGCGGCTTACCTGGACGGTTTGTCTTATGCCAACAACGGCGGCGTAGCCATGGCATTGATGGTGCAATCCGACATGACTTTGCCTGTGCTGGAAGAACTCGGCACAGACGAACAGCGCGAAGAGTTTTTGAAACCCGCTGTCGCCGGAGATTTCATCGCTGCGCTGGGCATCAGCGAACCCGGCGGAGGTTCCGATGTAGCCAACATCAAAACGCGCGCGCTTATTGATGGCGACGATTTCGTGATTTCCGGGCAAAAGCTATGGATCACCAACGGCACGCGATGCGACTTCATTCTGCTGGCTGTTCGCACCGGCGAAGAAGGTTACAAAGGCATTTCCTTTGTCGTTTTCCCTACTAAGACGCCCGGTTTCAGCGTCGGCAAAAAGCTGAAAAAAGTCGGCAACCTCTCTTCGGATACAGCGGAACTGTTTTTCGACAATTGCCGCATTCCTCGCAAATACCTGCTGGGCGAAATGAACAAAGGCTTTTATTACGTGATGCACAACTTCCAGGGCGAGCGGTTGGTTGCTGCGCTGGGCGCTGTTTACAAGATGGAGCGCGCCATTGAATACGCCGTCGCATACGGCAAAGAGCGCAAAGCCTTCGGCCAGCCGATTGGATCGTTCCAGGTCTGGCGGCATAAATTCGCCGAACACCTGGCCGCCGTCGAAGCCGCCAAATGGCTGTGCTATCGCGCCCTGGATTTGATGAATCGAGGCGAAAAAGCCGTCAAGGAAATCACCATGGCCAAACTGGTCTGCTGCGACTTGGATCAAAAAGTGATGTACGACTGCATGCAGATTATGGGCGGCTTTGCGTATACGACGGAATACCCGATTGGCCGCGCCTGGCGCGATGCGCGATTGAACACCATCGGCGGCGGTGCTTCGGAAATCATGAAAGAAATCATTGCCAAACAGTGCAAGCTGTAATCTTCATCCATGCCAGTCTCAATCGAAAAGAACGGCGCAATCACCACTGTCATCCTGAACCGTCCCGAAGTCCGCAATGCCGTAGACCGCGCGACGGCGGAGGCTTTGGTGGAAGCGTTTCGCCAATTCGAAGCCGACGATTCGGCTTCGGTCGGCGTGCTGTACGGCGACAACGGAACGTTCTGTGCCGGAGCCGACTTGAAAGCCATCTCTAAGGGTCACGGCAATCGCGTGGATTCAATAGGCGATGGTCCGATGGGGCCAAGCCGAATGCTGCTCAGCAAACCCGTCATCGCAGCAATTTCCGGGTATGCGGTTGCTGGCGGTTTGGAGCTGGCTCTGTGGTGCGATCTGCGGGTGGTCGAAGAAGATGCCGTGCTGGGCGTGTTCTGTCGCCGCTGGGGAGTTCCGTTAATTGATGGCGGCACGATTCGACTGCCGCGCTTGATTGGACTCAGCCGCGCGCTGGATTTAATCCTGACCGGGCGCGCCGTTTCAGCCGAAGAAGCCTTGCAAATCGGATTGGTCAATCGCGTCGTCGCCAAAAGCACGGCGCGCGAAGAAGCCGAAAAGCTGGCGCGAGAAATTGCCGCCTTCCCGCAAGTCTGCATGCGCGGCGACCGAATGTCGGCTTATGAGCAATTTGATTTGAGCTTTCCGGAAGCGTTGCTCAACGAATTTAATCTGGGAGTAAAGTCGCTGGAAGCCGGAGGGCGCGAAGGCGCTGCGCGGTTCGCCAGCGGCGCGGGCCGTCACGGAAATTTCGAATCATCAGGAGAGAAGCAATGAACGAAGAGCAAATCAGTTGGTTCCCGGTTCCCGCCGAAGACCAATTGCCCGAAAGCCTGCAAGGTCTGTTCAAAAAAGCAAAAGAGAAAGTCGGCTTTGTGCCGAATGTGTTCCGCGTGTACAGCTTCCGGCCTGAGCGGTTCAGTGCGTGGTTTGCGCATTACAAACAGCTTCACGAACCCACCGAAAATCTGAATGCCGCTGAACGCGAAATGATTGCCGTCGCGGTTTCGATGGCCAATGGTTGTTTGTACTGCCTGGTCGCGCACGGAGCGGCATTACGGCAAACGCTGGGCGATCCTATTCAGGCCGACCGCATCACGCTGGATTACAAGCGCGCGGGTCTGGACGCCAAGATGGAAGCCGTTCTGGATTTCGCCACGCTGCTGACCGAAACGCCGGTCAACGCTTCGCCGGAAGACATCGCGCATCTGCAAAGCTTCGGGCTGACACTGGAAGAGGTCTGGGACGTGATTGAAATCGCCGCGATGTATAACTTCACGAATCGTATGGCTTCGGCGACGGGAATGATTCCGAACCGTGAATATCATGCTTTGGCGCGATGAAAAGTGGACAGGATTTACGGGATTGAACAGGATAAAAAGCAATCCTGAATAATCCTGCTTATCCTGTCTAAATTTTCTTTTGGAGAGTTCAAGATGGCATTAAGAGACAATCTGGCGCACTGGGAAGCCGAACCGTTCGGCACGGAACTGATTGAAGTGACCCTCGGTGATTTGCTCGACAAGCGAGCGAATGAAATCCCTGACAAAGAAGCGCTGGCATATTGCTATCCGGAATTTGGATTGGAGTTTCGGATGAACTATCGCCAGTACCGTGACACGGTCAATCAATTGGCAAAAGGCCTGATGGCGCTGGGAATCCAAAAAGGCGATCACATTGCTGTGTGGGCGACAAACGTTCCCGAGTGGGTGTTTCTGGAAATGGCCGTGTCCAAAATCGGCGGCGTGCTGGTGACGATCAATACCAATTACCGCGCTGCGGAAATCGAATACGCGCTGCGCCAGGGCGACATCAAGGCGCTGTTTCTGATCGAAGAATTGCGCGGATTTTCTTATCTGAAAGCCGTTTACTCCGTCGCACCGGAATTGAAAACGCTTGGAGATCCCGTGAGCCATGAATTGAATTCGGAAAGCTTGCCGCGATTGAAACGAGTCGTTTTAATCGGCAAGGAACCCAAGCCTGGCGTGATGTTGTATTCCCAAGTCACCGCGCTGGCCGACAAAGTTACAGATGAAGAATTGAAAGCGCGGCAGGCTTCGGTTGGCGTTCACGATGTGGTGCAGATGCAATACACCAGTGGCACAACCGGCTTCCCCAAAGCCGTCATGCTGACGCATTACAGCTTGGTCAATCAGGCGCACATTGCCGCTTCGCGCGGAGCGCTGACAGCCGATGAACGGTATGTGACTTCGATGCCGTACTTTCACATTGCTGGCAGTTTGGGCGCGATTATTTACTCGGTGTTTCTGGGCTGCACGCTGATTCCGCTGATTGCTTTCGATCCAGCCAAACAGCTTCAGTTATTCGAGAAGGAAAAGGGCACGTTTACCTTTGCCGTGCCGACGATGCTGGTGGCGATGCTGAATCATCCGCGCTTTGCTGAGTTTGACCTTTCCAGCCTGAAAAACATCTTCACCGGAGCGACGCCGGTTCCCGTCATTGTGATGGAGCAAATCAAGGATCGCATTGGCGCCGATTGTTCGATTGTGTTCGGCATGACGGAAACCTGCGGAGCCGTCACCCAATCGTTTTACACAGACAGTTTTGAACTGAAAGCCGCAACCGTTGGACTGGCGATTCCGCACACTTCGATCAAGATCGTCAATCCGGGAACGGGTGACGTTTGCCAATGCGGTGAATCCGGCGAATTGTGGACGCGCGGCTATTCGAACATGGTCGGTTACTACAATATGCCCGACAAAACGGCGGAAACTTTGGATGCCGATGGCTGGCTGCACACGGGCGATTTGGCGACAATGCGTCCGGATGGGTACATCAACATCGTCGGTCGCGTGAAAGACATGATCATTCGCGGGGGCGAAAACATTTACCCGGCGGAAATCGAAGCTTTTTTGATGCGCCATCCGAAAATCGCCGAAGCCCAAATCGTAGGCATTCCAGACGAATTTATGGGTGAAGAAGTCTGCGGAATCATTCGCTTGAAACCCGGCGAAACGTTGACCGAAGACGAGCTTCGCCAACATTGCAAAGACAACATTGCCCGGCACAAAGTCCCGAAGTTCTTCCGCTTCGTCGAATCGTTTCCGCTGACCGCCAGCGGCAAAGTGCAGAAATTCATGCTGCGCGATCAGTTGATCCAGGAAATGGGTTTGGAAAATGTAGCTGGAATGAAGACGGCATAAACCACAGATCAGGAGACAGAGAATGAATTTTTCTCGCAGAGAGATTTTGAAGCAATCGGCTTCGCTGGTAATTGCGGCGACAGGCAGTTCCGTGCTGAACGCCCAAACAAAACTGCGCTCGTCCGAACTGGCCAATTACGATGCCGTCGGTCTGGCAGAACTTGTCAGGAAAAAACAAATCACGCCGATGGAACTGGTCGAAGACACGTTGAAACGCATCGAGCGAGTCAATCCAAAGCTCAACATCGTACTGACTAAAAACTTCGACGTGGAAAAGGCTCGCGCGCGTGCGAAACAACCCCTCGGCGACGGAGCATTCGCAGGCGTGCCCGTGCTGCTGAAAAACCTGTGTGAATACAAAGACGCCAACATTGATTTCGGTTCGCGGTTGTATGCGCGCGCCATCGCCAAACACGGACGGCTGCACAAAGCCAATTCGCCCTTCACCACAAAGATGGAACAGGCCGGATTCATCGTCGTCGGCATTACCAACGCGCCGGAATTTGGATTGATCGAAACCACCGAACCGATTCTGCACGGAGCTTCGCACAATCCCTGGAACCCGGATTACACCACAGGCGGTTCCAGCGGAGGTTCGGCGGCGGCGGTTGCTGCCGGAATCGTGCCCTTGGCGCATGCCAACGACGGCGGTGGCTCCATTCGCATCCCGGCTTCTCAAAATGGATTGGTGGGATTGAAGCCCACACGGCGGCGCGAAATTGCCATGTTCACCAGCGGCGGAATGGCCAACGATGTCGTTGGCATCGCCAATGATTTGTGCGTCAGCCGCAGCGTGCGCGACACCGCAGCGTTTTTGAACTTGGTGGAAAACAAAACCAGCGACAAACTGCCGCCGGTTGGATTTATCTCTGGCCCGTCGTCAAAGCGCTTGAAAATCGCGCTGGTGCTGGAAGGCGTGAACGGTAAAAGACCGGATCCCGAAGTCGAAAAAGCCATTCGCGCTACGGCCAAGCTGTGCGAATCGCTGAAACACAACGTCGCCGAAATCAAATTGCCAATCAACGGCCCCGAAGTAACCGACGCGTTTTTGGGCTACTGGGCAGTAGGAACGGTTGGGCTGACGGCGGAAATCGAAGCAGTACTTGGCAAAGGCGTGAAGACCGAAGACGTGTTGGAACCGTGGACAATCGGTTTGATGGAACTTGGCCGCAAACGCGGATTGTTTCAGGCTGTCGGACGAGCGACCAAATCCTTCAACGAAGCGGCGGCAGCCATGGAAGGCGTCTTCAAAAACTATGACGTGATTCTCTCGCCTGTGATGCGCATTCCGCCTTACAAGCTTGGCTACCACGATCCGCGAACGAATTTCGACACCTTGCTGGCTCGGGTGCTTGATGAAGTCGCGTATACGCCGCTGCACAATGCTTGCGGCACCCCAGCGATGTCAGTGCCGTTGTATTGGACTAAAGAAAATCTGCCCATCGGCAGCCAGATCGCAGCCTGGCGCGGCGGCGAAGCGACGTTGCTGCAATTGGCTTATGAGCTGGAAGCAGCGCATCCCTGGGCGAAAAAACATCCGACGGTGATGGCGTAATTCGTAACAAGGTAAAAACGATGCAAATCAAAAAAGCGACAAAAGTTTATGACGTGGTCATCATCGGTTCCGGTGCTTCTGGCGGAATGGCTGCCTGGAATCTGACACGGCAAGGCGTCAACGTTCTGGTTCTGGATGCCGGAGGGCGATTTGACCGCTCGAAGTTTTGGACGCACGTGTTGCCGTATGAAGCCCGCGAACGTAGAGCGCGCGGCGAACAGGCTCCGCAGTTTTATCTGAGCAAGACCGAACAGCCTGTTTTGACTCCGCCCGATCAACCGTTTGACCTGATTCGCGTTTGGGGCGTCGGAGGCAAGACAAATGTCTGGGGCCGAGTTTCGCTGCGGTATTCCGACGTGGATTTCAAAGTCAACGACGGATACGGCATTCCCTGGCCGATTGAATACAAAGACATCGCGCCCTATTACGACAAAGTTGACCAACTGATTGGCGTCAATGGCGGCGACGAAGATTTGGACGTGCTGCCCGGCAGCAAATTCCACATGCCGCCGCCGCGTCCGCGTTGCGGCGAAGCTCTGCTGAAAAAAGCCGCCGCCAGCACGGGCATCCAAATCGTTCCCGGTCGCAGAGCTGTGCTGACGCGCAATCACAATGGCTGGCCTGCTTGTCATTACTGCGGACGTTGTGGTTCGGGTTGCGACACCGGCAGCTTTTTTAATTCCGCCGACCATCTGCTGCCCGTCGCCGCGAAAACCGGCAAGCTGGAAATTCGCACCAACGCTGTCGTGGCTCGCATCCTGACCGACAAAGAAGGCAAGGCGAGCGGCGTTCAATATTTTGACCGCAACACAAAAGCGGAAACGCAGGTTCGCGCTCGTGTCGTTGTGCTGGGAGCTTCGGCGATTGATTCGACGCGCATTCTGCTAAATTCCAAATCGGCGATGTATCCGAACGGCATTGGCAACACTTCCGGCGTGATTGGCAAATATCTGTGCGAACAGTTTCGCTTTCACGCGCGAGCCTTTCTGCCGCAATTGTTCGGCCAGGCTTCGTCCAACGACGACGGCATCGGAGGCGAACACATTTATATGCCTCGGTTCAATCATCGCGACGGCCGCAAACGAGATTACGCGCGTGGATTCGGCATGCAGTTCTGGGGAATCGGCTGTCAGGCGGGCGCGGGCTGGGCCAAAGGCTTGCCTGGGTTTGGCGCGACTCTGAAAACTGACATTCGCAAACGTTATCCTTCCTGGATTGAGCTGCACCCTTACGGTGAAGTTCCTCCGCGGGCAGAAAATCGCGTCGAGGTTGACGAAAATCACCGCGATAAATACGGTGTGCCGCTGCCAAAATTGACAATGAAATACGGCGACAACGAAATGAAGATGATGCAGGAAATGTATGACACAGCCGAACAAATCCTGCGCGCAGCCAAAGCCGAAATCTTCCAGTTCAATCGCGGCGATTACGACATCCCAGGCACTGCCATTCACGAACACGGAACCTGCCGAATGGGTGCTGATCCAAAGACTTCGGCGCTGAACAGTTTCAATCAGATGCACGCTGTTAAAAACCTGTTCGTGGTTGATGGCAGCTCGTTCCCTTCGGCTACGGAAAAGAATCCAACGTTGACGATTCTGGCCATCGCCTGGCGATCAACCGATTATTTGGCAGAGGAGATGAAGAAAGGAACTCTCTAAACAATGGATAATTGACAATGGACAATTGATAATCTGCTCCTTGTCAATTATCCATTCTCAATTATCAATTGAATGAACAAACTCTGGCTTTTCCATATTTCTCGCTGGATTGTTGCCGTTGTTTCGCGGCTTTACTTTCGCATCGAATTTGAAGGCGTTGAGCGCGTGCCGAAATCCGGAGCGATGATCATAGCGCCAAATCATGTCAGTTACTTCGATCCGTTATGGGTTTCGATTCCGATCAACCGCCCGCTGCGTTACATGACCTGGGACAAGATGACTCGTCTGCCTGTGGTGGGTCCGCTGATGCTGGCGTATGGTTCTTTTCCAGTGAATGTCGAGAAAGGCG
>CAZXHW010000358.1:2777-7977 GCA_964639915.1 uncultured Heliomicrobium sp. | reverse complement strand
CGAAATCAATTTCCGGAAAAATTAGTTGGTCTTTCAGACCGACAGTGTAATTACCCCGTCCGTCAAAAGCCTTCGGGCTGACGCCGCGGAAGTCTCTCACGCGCGGCAAAGCCAGACTGACAAACCGATCCAGAAATTCATACATCCGGTCGCCTCGCAACGTCACCATCACGCCAATGCTCATTCCTTCGCGAAGTTTGAATGCCGCGATGGACTTTTTCGCCTTGGTGACAACAGGCTTTTGACCAACAATGGTTGTCAAATCGCCCGCAGCAACATCAACCGCCTTGGAATTTTGAATCGCTTCACCCAAACCGACGTTGACGACGATCTTTTCCAGCTTTGGAACACTCATCGCGTTGGTATACCCAAACTCTTTGGTGAGCGCCGGAGCAATTTCTTTAAGATATTTTTCTTTGAGTCGTGCAGCCATAACTAAATCTCACATCTCACATCTCACATTCGAGATGGCGATTAATCCAAAGCCGCGCCGGTCTTTTTCGAGACACGAATCTTGCGGCCATCTTCCAAAACTTGATACCCAACACGAACGGGCACTCCGTTTTCGAGCACCATCACGTTGGAAGCGTCAATCGGCGCTTCACGTTCGACAATACCACCAGCAATCCCCTTGGGACGGTTCGGACGCTCAAAATGCTTGAGAACGTTGACGCCCTCAACCAAAACCTTTTTCTTTTTGGAGATGACTTCGACAACGCGCCCGCGTTTCCCTTTGTCACGCCCGGAGAGCACGACAACCTGATCGTTTTTTTTGATCTTCATTCTGCTTGGCATATGTTTGCTTGCCTCCTTCACTCGCTCTTTCGCTCAGCTAAATCACTTCAGGAGCGAGACTGACGATCTTCATAAACCCTTTTTCGCGTAATTCACGGGCAACCGGGCCGAAAACGCGCGTGCCCACAGGTTCGCCGTCGGGCTTGATAATCACTGCAGCATTTTCGTCAAACCGAATATAAGTGCCATCTTTGCGACGAACTTCTTTACGCGTGCGGACAATCACGGCTTTGACAACCTGTTTCTTTTTCACTGTCCCATCGGGCGCCGCTTCTTTCACTGAAGCCGTAATGATATCGCCCAAAGTCGCACGCGAGCCGATATTGCCGCCAAAGGGCATAATCATTGCAATTTTCTTTGCCCCGGAATTGTCAGCGACCTGCAAAATGGATCGCATTTGTAATGCCATTGCTAGCCTCCTTGTGTCGGTGGCCGGTAACTGGTAGCCAAGAACGCGGAGCGGTGAAAATCACGCAACCGACGATCGGCAACCGACAACCGACAACTACTTACTTGCCTTGCGTACCACTTCAGCTACGCGCCAACGCTTGAGCTTTGAAAGTGGACGGGTTTCGACAATGCGAACCTGGTCCCCAATGCTCACTCCATCAATTTCATTGTGAGCCATAAACTTCGACCGTCGTCGCACATACCGCTTATAAATCGGATGCTTCACCAGGCGATCCACGCGAACAACAACTGTTTTCTGCATTTTATCGCTGGTTACAATGCCGACTTTTTCAGTGCGTCGCCCTCTGGCTTTTTCCTTGGCTCCAGTGGCAGGAGCGTCGGCTACCGGAGCACTTTCGGCAACGACCTGCTCTTCCAAATTATCGTTTTTCTCTTCCATACTCATCACTTTAGCCGTTTTCTAAAATGCGACGGCGTTTGAATTACTTTTCAACACCCACTGTCCGCCCGCGCAGCAGAGTTTTGATCCGCGCTATTTCTTTTCTTTCTCTGCGAATCTGCGCAACAGTGTCTGTATTGCCAAGAGCCTTCCTGAAATTCAGACGAAACAAAGATTCTTTGATTTCAGCAAGACGCTTGACCAATTCTTCGCTAGAGGTTTCGCGCATCTTGTCCAATTTATGCTTCACAGTGCGCCTCCTTCCTGATCCTGCCGGGTCACGAATTTGGTCTGGATCGGCAACTTCGCCGCAGCCAATTCCATCGCCCGTTTTGCCGTTGCTTCATCAACGCCTTCCATTTCAAAAATGATGCGTCCTGGCTTGACCACAGCAACCCACCCTTCCGGAGCGCCTTTTCCTTTACCCATACGAGTTTCAGCAGGCTTCTTTGTAATCGGCTTGTCCGGAAAGATGCGAATCCACAGTTTGCCGCCGCGCTTGACTTCACGCATGATAGCGATACGGCCAGCTTCGATCTGACGGCCAGTTATCCACGAAACTTCCATTGCTTTCAACGCAAATTCGCCGAAAGCGATGTTAGTTCCGCGCTTGGCTGCGCCAGCACGGCGACCGCGTTGCTGTTTACGATACTTAACCTTTTTGGGAATTTTATATTCAGCCATAATTCATTTTTCGATTTTGAATTATGGATTCTGGATTTCGTCGCACACAGCACGACATCAAAATCCAAAACCCAAAATTATCGTTTCATCATCGCTTCACGCGGGTCCATAATTTCGCCGCGATAAATCCAAACTTTAATGCCGATTACGCCATAAGTCGTGTGGGCTTCGGCAAAGCCGTAATCAATATCAGCGCGTAAAGTATGCAGCGGCAAACGGCCATCCAGTGTCCATTCGGAGCGAGCGATTTCAGCCCCCCCCAATCGTCCTGAACATCGAATTTTGATGCCGCCAGCTCCAAAACGCTTTGCTTCTTCCACGGATTTCCGCATTGCGCGGCGGAAAGCGATTCGTTTTTCCAATTGCTGGGCGATCTTTTCAGCTTGTAACTGAGCATTAAGTTCAGGTTTGTTGATCTCACGAATGTCAATCAGGATGTCGCGTTTGGTGCGACGGCTCATTTCCTGTTTGAGCTTGTCAATTTCAGCCCCCTTGCGGCCGATGATGATTCCCGGCCGAGAAGTATGAATGACAATGCGCAAACGATTGGCGGCGCGATCAATCTGAATATGAGAAACACCAGCTTGCGCAAAGCGTTTTTTCAATTCCTTTTTCAGGTCCAGGTCTTCCAACAACAGCGTGCCAAATTCTTTTTTGGCGAACCAGCGGGAATGCCAACCGCGATTGTAGCCAAGCCTGAAACCATAAGGATGAACTTTCTGACCCATAATTTCTCCGTTACCGAATCTCTACTTTATTCAGCCGCTTCGCTCTTGCTCACAGCAGCCTTGCCAGATTTCTTACTGGCTCGATCACCGGTTGAAACAACCACAGTCAAGTGGCTGTAATGACGGCGCTCACGATAGGCGCGTCCCATCGGTGCAGGACGCACGCGGCGGCGATGTTTGGTTGTGCCAGTGCAGGCAAAACATTCTTTGATCCACAACTCATCCACATCCACCATCACATTTTCCTGATCCGCCAGCACTTCCGCGTTGGCGCGAGCCGATTCAAGCACTTTGTAAATCAACCCGGCGGCACGTTTGTTGGTGAAGCGCAGAACTTCGCGTGCTTCGCTGTACATGCGGCCACGAATCAAATCCATGACCAGCTTGGCCTTTTGCGACGAAATCTTGACGTTTTTTGCTTTCGCAATTGCTTCCATTTTTTCAGACCTCTGATCGTACGCAAGTGATCCCATCAGAATGAGCGTTTTCACTGCCCATTTATCGAACCACTACGCAACTTATTTCTTACCAGCGGTTTTCTCTGCCTTGTCCGCGTGACCTTTAAAAGTGCGCGTCGGCGAAAACTCTCCGAGCTTGTGACCAACCATGTTCTCGGTGATGTAAACCGGGATGAACTTTTTGCCGTTGTGAACTGCCAACGTGTGACCAACCATTTCAGGAAAGATCGTCGAACGGCGCGACCAGGTTTTGTGGACCTTTTTTTCGTTCGCCGCATTCATCTTTTCGATGGCTTTCCACAAATGATTGTCAATAAACGGGCCTTTTTTGACTGAACGTGCCATAACTTTAGATCTCGAATCTCAAGTTTGAGATTACTTGGTTCTCCGTTTAACGATGAACTTGTCAGTGCGCTTGTTGTTGCGCGTTTTGTAACCGCGGGTCGGCTGTCCCCAGGGAGTCACCGGATTACGGCCACCGGAGGTTTTTCCTTCACCACCACCGTGCGGATGGTCAACCGGGTTCATTGCCACACCACGAACTGTCGGGCGAACCCCTTTCCAGCGCGTGCGACCGGCCTTACCCATCGAAACATTTTCATGCTCGCTATTGCCGACTTGTCCGACAGTCGCCATGCAATCCACGGAAACCAAACGAATTTCGCCGGATGGCAAACGAAGCTGGGCAATGCCACCTTCTTTCGCAACGAGCTGAGCAAAACTTCCTGCGCTACGAGCCATCTGACCGCCCTTACCGGGTTTCAATTCAATGTTGTGAATCTGAGTACCGAGCGGAATGTTTTTGATCGGAAGAGCGTTGCCCGTCAGGATGTCGGATTCCGGCCCCGAAACAATTGTTTGACCGACCTGCAAACCAGCGGCAGCAATGATGTAGCGTTTTTCGCCATCTGCATAATTGATCAGCGCAATGCGCGCAGAACGATTCGGATCGTATTCAATCGTCGCCACTTTGCCCGGAATACCGGTCTTGTCGCGCTTGAAGTCAATAATGCGATATTGGCGTTTGTGTCCGCCGCCACGATGGCGCACGGTAACCCTGCCATGAACATTGCGTCCATTAGTGCGCGTTTTGGTCTCAAGCAGTGGCTTATAAGGCTTATCTGTTGTCAGATCATCATTTGTCAGATAAGTCTGATATCGCCGAGCTGGACTTGTTGGTGAAAGCTTCTTGATTCCCATCTTTCCCTCAATCGTTTGTAGTAACTGCTTTGACCGAAAATTTCACGTTCAAAGTCTGCCGCTTGAAAGCGGAACTACTAACTCTAAATCGAATCCGCGTAATCCACTCTGTGACCAGGTTTCAAGGTCACATAAGCTTTTTTCCAGTCAGATTTGCGGCCAACTGTGCGACCACGACGTACCGTTTTGCCGTGGTATTTGAGCACGCGCACCTGATCCACTTCGACCTTGAAAATCGCTTCGACCGCGTCTTTGATAGCGTACTTGGTGGCGCCATCGGCAACACGGAAAGCAAGCACTTGACGGTCGCGTTTAATGGTCTTTTTATTCTTGCTGTCGCGGATGTCGTGAGTGCTCGTCTCTTTCAGCTTAAGAGCTTTTTCCGTAATCACTGGAGCTTTGAGCACATCCCAAATCGTTTTCATAGTTCTTTCCTCTGGTACCGATTCGCTTACTTGCTCAGCTTATCCTGCAAAGCGCTGATG
>CAZXHW010000358.1:0-2767 GCA_964639915.1 uncultured Heliomicrobium sp. | reverse complement strand
CACGTCGTAAATGTTCACATTCACGTTCGCGGCAACAGTCACTCCCGGAACATTACGCGAAGAGAGAACCAGGTTCCGCTCCGGCGTGGTTTCAACAATCAGCGTTTTGGTATCCCAGCCGAATGTTTCGGCCACGGAGACAAAGCTTTTTGTTTTGTGGTCATCCAGTGTTAATTGATCCACCACAACCAGATTGCCTTCGCGAAGACGCTCGGAAAGAGCCGACCGCAGCGCGCCGCGTTTCATCTTTTTCGGCATTTCCGACTTCCAGTTGCGTGGTTGCGGACCGTGAACATTTCCGCCACCTTTCCAGAGAGGAGACCGCAAGCTGGCCACGCGAGCGCGTCCGGTGCCTTTCTGGCGCCAGAGTTTTTTGCCGCTACCAGACACATTGCCACGGGTTTTGGTTTTCACCGTGCCCTGCCGCTGGTTTGCCAGATAGTTTTTGACCGCAAAATAGATCAAAGATTCATTGAGCGGAGCGCCAAAAATTTCTTCTTTTAGCTCAAGCTCGCCGACGTTTTCGTTTTTCAGATTTTTGACTTCAACAGTTGGCATCGCTGCCCTCTCAAAATTTCGGCAGAGCAATTCTTCAAAAATCACCCTGCGCGTTTTTAGTCAGTCTCTTTCTTCTTGATCAACACATAAGCGCCAGTTGGTCCAGGCACTGCGCCTTTGACAAGGATCAGATTCTCTTCCGTGTTAACCTTGACGATCTTCAGGTTCTTGATGGTGTTGCGTTCAACGCCCATATGACCCGCCATCCGCGTGCCTTTGATAACGCGCGAAGGATACGCCGAAGCGCCAATCGAACCTGGCGCACGATGGAACATCGAACCATGCGACTTGCGTCCACCAGCAAAGTTGTGACGCTTCATGAAACCGGCAAAACCACGTCCCTTGCTGGTGCCGATCACATCAATGATGTCGTTTTCGGCAAACTGATCCACCATCACCTTATCGCCGACATTAACTTCGACGCTGACACCATCCAGACGAAATTCCCGAAGGATTTTTGTCGGCGGCACGCCAGCTTTGGCGAAATGCCCTTTCATGGGCTTGTTGGTGTTTTTAGGACTTTTGTCTTCGACCAGTCCGATCTGCACCGCTTCGTAACCATCACTGGAGACTGTTTTGCGCTGCACGACCACACATGGGCCGGCTTTGATCACCGTGACGGGTGTAACCGTTCCGTCCGGTGCGAAAATCTGGGTCATTCCCAGCTTTTTACCGATAATTCCGTTTACCATTATTTTGGTACTCCGTCGTAGCTAGCAGGCAGTAGACAAACTACCGACCACCGACTGAGTTATCTGCGATCTCGTCCAAAAGCTTTGATTTCAGCATCCACACCGGCAGGCAGATCAAGTTTCATCAACGCATCCATCGTTTGCGGTGTCGGATCAAGGATATCCATCAACCGTTTATGAGTGCGAATTTCGAACTGCTCGCGGGATTTTTTGTCAACGTGCGGCGACTTCAAGACAGTGACTTTATTTTTCACCGTCGGTAGCGGAATCGGTCCCGCCACGCGAGCGCCAGTACGTTTAGCCGTTTCGACAATTTCCGCTGTTGACTGATCCAACACGCGGTAATCGTAAGCTTTTAGGCGAATTCTGATTTTGTCGTTCAGCATTATTCAATCCGATCCCATCTTGAGGGCGGTACCGCCCTCAAGATGGGATAAAAACTATTCGATAATATCGGAGACGGTGCCGGCACCGACGGTGCGTCCGCCTTCGCGGATGGCGAAGCGCAAGCCTTTTTCCATCGCGATCGGAGCGATCAATTCGATCTCCATCGCAATGTTGTCCCCTGGCATGATCATCTCGGTTCCTTCCGGCAGTCTTGCCACTCCCGTCACGTCTGTCGTGCGGAAGTAGAACTGCGGGCGGTATCCCGTGAAGAATGGAGTGTGACGTCCCCCTTCTTCTTTTGTCAGGATGTAAGCTTCCGCTTTGAACTTCGTGTGCGGCTTAATCGAGCCTGGCTTGGCAATCACCTGGCCGCGCTCAATCTCTTTTCGCTCAACTCCGCGCAGCAACAGACCGACGTTGTCGCCTGCCCGGCCTTCATCCAGCAATTTCTTGAACATTTCCACGCCCGTCACAACCGTGTCGCGCGTCGGGCGGATACCGATGATTTCAACCTTCTCGTTGACTTTGACGATACCGCGCTCGATACGGCCGGTCGCAACTGTGCCGCGTCCCTGGATCGTGAAGATGTCTTCAACAGGCATCAGGAAGGGCTGATCAATCGCTCGCGCAGGCGTCGGAATGTAGCTGTCAACGGCTGCCATCAGCTCGTCAATCTTGCTTTCCCAGTCGCCTTCGCCGTTCAGCGCATTCAAGGCAGAGCCGCGAATGATTGGAATGTCATCGCCCGGAAAATCGTATTTCGACAGCAGTTCGCGCACTTCCAGTTCGACCAGGTCGAGCAGTTCGGCGTCATCCACTGCGTCCACTTTGTTCATAAACACAACCATCGCCGGAACACCCACCTGACGAGCCAGCAGAATGTGCTCGCGCGTTTGCGGCATCGGGCCGTCAGTCGCAGCCACCACCAAAATCGCGCCGTCCATTTGCGCTGCGCCGGTGATCATGTTCTTGACGTAGTCAGCGTGACCCGGACAATCCACGTGCGCGTAGTGACGATTCGGCGTTTCGTATTCCACGTGCGCCGTTGCGATTGTGATTCCTCGTGCCTTCTCTTCCGGAGCGTTATCAATCGAATCGAAGCTGCGGAACGTGATCTTCGGATTATGCTT
>CAZXHW010000357.1:0-7991 GCA_964639915.1 uncultured Heliomicrobium sp. | reverse complement strand
TTTCGACAGCGACGGAAGCTTTCAGGCCAACCAGCTTTTTAACGGACTCTGGGATTAGAGCTACGCGAGATTCTTGAGGATCTGTCTCTCTCAAAACTGTTATTTGCATATTGGTTCTGTTACGAAATTGTCTGTGAAGTTGAAAATTGTTTCTTCAGAACAACTTTGGCGGAAG
Organism: uncultured Heliomicrobium sp.; assembly: GCA_964639915.1. Classification (GTDB taxonomy): domain Bacteria; phylum Acidobacteriota; class Blastocatellia; order RBC074; family RBC074; genus RBC074. The sequence continues at coordinate 7,816 of CAZXHW010000357.1, read as the reverse complement.
TCTTACTTCAAATCGGTCGCAGTATAAGGAGGATGGCATGTTGATGCAAATTTCCAAGCCCGAAGTTCAGCTTTTGTTTGCCAGACAAATCCGCTAGGCTTCCATGCGTTTATCGCGTTCCAATTCCATCACAGTTTAATCAAGGAGCCGAAGATGAAATCGCCTGTTCGTCTTTTTCTGCTGTGTGTTTACCTGTTGCTGATCGCGGCAATCAAAACGTCACATCGCTCTGAAGCGGCCTCGACTTTCAAAGCCGGTCTGGCGAAAATCGTCATTACGCCTGAAAAACCTACGTGGATGGCCGGGTACGCCGCTCGCACCAAACCCAATGAAGGCAAGATTCAGGATTTGTACGCCAAAGCTCTGGCGATTCAGGATGCCAAAGGCAATCGCGTCGTGATCGTGACAACTGACTTGCTGGGTTTGCCGGGCGCGTTGACGAGTGAAATTTCGGAATACGCCAACAAGAGTTATGGGCTGAAACGCGAACAGATTCTTTTCAACTCTTCACACACACACACCGGGCCTGTGCTGGATAGCTCGCTCGGCGGAGCTTACGACCTGAACGCCGAACAAACGGCCGCCGTCAAAGAGTACACGCGAAAACTGAAAGACAATTTGCTGAAGGTAATTGGCTCTGCGCTGAAGGATTTGTCCCCTGCCCAATTGTCATTTGGCAAAGGCACAGCGCAATTTGCGATGAATCGCCGCGAAAGCCGCAATGGCAAAATCGTCATCGGCGTCAATCGCGAAGGCGTCGTGGACAAAGAAGTTCCCGTTCTGAAAATTGCATCTGCCGACGGCAAATTGCGCGGCATCGCGTTCGGGTACGCCTGCCACAACACAACGCTGACCGGGGAGTTTTACCAACTCAGCGGAGATTATGCAGGCTTTGCGCAGGAAGCCGTCGAAAAGGCGTATCCCGGCACTGTCGCGCTGTTCGTCATGGGCTGCGGAGCCGACATCAACCCTTATCCGCGTAGCAAGCTGGAAGTCGCTGAGCAGCACGGCAACGAATTGGCCAATTCAGTCAACCAGGTTTTGAGCAGTTCGATGGCTCCGATCAGCGGCCAACTGAAATCCGTCATTGGCAGTGTGATGATTCCATTTGCTCCAACACCGACCAAAGACGAATGGCAAACTCAATTGAAAGACCAGAATGCGTTTGTCAAACGCCACGCCGAACGCTGGCTGGCCAAGCTCAACCGCGACGGCAAAATCATGTCGGAATATCCCTATACAGTTCAGATTTTGCAGATTGGTGATTTGAAACTGATCGCCTTGGCTGGCGAAGTCGTTACAGAGTACTCGCTGCGGCTGAAGGGAGAGCTTGGCGGCAACACCTGGGTCGCGGGTTACTCAAACGACCTTTGTTCGTACATTCCTTCGGCGCGGATGTATGCCGAAGGCGGTTACGAAGTCGTGGATTCGATGATTTATTATGACTTGCCGGGTCCATACACTTCTGCAATTGAAGACAAAATCATCGCTAAGGTTCACGAATTGGATAAAAAACTCAGTGGCAAGTCGAACAACAAGAAATGAACATTCACTCTTTCAAAACCTTCACAACTTCAATCTTTGCTCTATTTGTTTTGCTGATCGTTTCCGTTTCTGCTCAAACACTGCTGGAAAAGAGATTCACGTCCAACACAGAAGCTGAAGCCACGCTTGATCTTACGGCTTCAGTTCCCAGCACATCGTGGGAAAAAGCTGGCAGCGAAGCCGCGACAGTTTCAATCTTCGTGAATGGAAAGAAACACCAGGATGCGATTTTATTTGCCGGAGCGAAGCAGTTCACATATCGCCTGCTGCTTGGCCGAGTTGCCGCTGGCGAACACAGTTTGCGCATCGAACTCAATCGCCAGCAATCCGCTGCCAACGTGACAACCGTCAACATTTCTGACGCCAAAGTCACGCTCATCAACAGCAGCCACCCCGAATTCCAGATGATTGCGCACGCGCCGATTCTGTTTGCGCGGCCAGACACAATTGGCAAATTCAGCGACGTACCGTTGCTGATGTATTGCGAGACATTGAAAGAGGCCGGCAAAACGATTCTTCGGTACACGGTAATTTTCACCAACGAAGACGGTGGAACGCAGACTGCCGCGTTGATGGCTCGTTGGGGGCGAACGACAGACATTGAATGGGTGGTGGATGTGGAATTTGACACCCAAGGCCGCGTTGTCAATTCGACGTTTCAGGGAGCCAGCCACGTTACCAAAACTTTCCAGGGAAAACGCGAAGCCGAGCATCCGCTCTTCCTGACTGAAACCGTCAACAACAACTTCAGCGATCAGGGAGATTCAGCAATGCGATTCACGCTGCGCCCGATCAGCGTTGATTTGAGCGCTCATTCGCGCGAATGGGTGATGGATCAGAATCCGTGGACTTACACTGTCATGGCTGAAGAAATGACTCGCGAAGGCAAAATTACCGAAGAACGAACTCTGGGCGCGCGCATCGGCGATCTCAGGAATTATCTTTATGTTGATGTGGCTTCGACCCAACAAAGCGGTGCGCTATTCAGTTTTGCCGTCAAACTGAAAAACGATCCTCGCTGGTACACGTCGGATTTCGGCATCAACTCTTACAAAATCGAACGCAGCGGCTATTTCCGCACAACGGTTCGCTTGCCTAAGGGCACAAAGCTGAACCAGATCGAACGGCTGGCGGCGCGCTGTGACCTGACCGGCAATCCCCGCTCGAAAGAAGAAATCGCCAAAGCCGCCACTGCACAGTGCGAACTCGGTTCAATCAACAAAGTCTTTTTTCTGAATCAAAATTTCCAGCCGGGCGCTTCTCTGCCAGTGAGATCCCGCACAGTCAAAATCCCGTTCGGCGAAGCGGTGGAGCTTACAGTCGGCATCGGAAAATAAGTTCGGGCTTTCCGGCGCTCAATATTCCAACACTCCGTTGAGGGTCATCTCCGTCACCTTGAAACGAGCATTCACGCGAAGGAATGTTGCCAGTTCGGTGGAAAAACGAAGATCGCCGCTGTCGGTTGCCACAAACGGCTTGCCGTCTAAAGTTCTGGGAAAAATGAATTTTGCTCCCAAGCCGTCATTGATCGGAGCTTTGTAGTCCTGGAGCGGCAGACGTTTGCCGCCTTTGACTTCCAGGTAGGTTACGCTTTTGAGGGACTTCATTGTTGCCTCCGCAAAGGCTTTTCGCAGAAATGCAGGATCGCCATTTTGTCCCGGCTCATAATCCACCGCGACGACAATCCAATCATCAAATTTACGATCAACGAACGCTTGTAGCTGCTGTTTCATATCCGGGCTTGGATTCTTTTGCTTCAGTTCGATCATACGGGCAAACGCCTGCCGAATCGGCTGAGCCGAAAGAAGCCGAGCGGATATTTTTGAGCTTCTGACAGACATCAACCCAAACTGATCCAAATTGCGAACATCAATGGACGACGGCAACGGAGTTAAAGCAGTACGATTCAAATTGTCTTCGCTGGCTTGCGTTCTTGCCCAGGCTGAATCGTCCAGCATTTTTTTGGCTTCTTGTTCAGTCCATTCCGTCCAGGGTTTGGCAGTTTTCTGCGCGCTTACGCCGCTTCCAATCAAACCGATTAACAGAAATGCCGTAATCAGACCAGAAATTATTTTCATCGCTTCCTCCGAGTAAATCCTGAAGTGTTGAACCGCTAGGACCGGCGGCGCTGTTTTCAACAATCGCCAGTCGGTATGGAAGAAAGCGAGAAAACGCATTCATCAGGATCATTCTTTTTGTTATTTTGGCGCTGCTTTGATCCAACTTCACCAAATGGAACACACCCGATATGACTTTTACACCGCTAACCAATGCTTCAACCTGGAATCCGCCCGCTGACTGCCATCGCATTACAACCATTGACGCACACACCGAAGGCGAACCGTTCCGCGTCATCGTCAGCGGCTTTCCGGAGCTTCAGGGAGAAACGATTCTGGCTCGGCGGCGATTTGCCAAAGAGCATTTCGATCATCTGCGAACGGCGTTGATGTGGGAACCGCGCGGCCACGCGGATATGTACGGCTGCATTGTCACCCCGCCGGTTTCGCCGGAATCCGATGCGGGAATTCTGTTCATTCACAACGAAGGGTACAGCACGATGTGCGGCCACGGAATCATTGGCTTTGTGACTGTCGCGCTGGAAACTGGAATGTTCCCGATGGTGGAACCCGTAACGAAGATTAAACTGGATTCGCCCGCCGGGCTGATTACCGCTTACGGACGAATCAAAGACGGCCGCGTCGAAAGCGTTTATTTCCACAACGTGCCGTCGTTCGTCGTTGAACTGGATGCGGAAGTCGAGGTGCCGGAACTTGGCCCGGTTCGGTACGATCTGGCTTATGGAGGAGCGTTTTACGTGTACGTCAACGCGGCCGAAGTTGGCTTGAATTGCCGTCCGGAAGACTTTCGGCAATTGATTGAAAAAGGGATGCAGATCAAACGCGCCGTGATGGCCAGTCGAACGATTCCGCATCCGTTTGAAGAAGACCTGAGCTTTTTGTACGGAACGATTTTTGTCAGTGAGGCTGAAAACCCGGCCCATCACAGCCGCAACGTCTGCATTTTTGCCGAAGGCGAAGTGGACCGCTCTCCAACCGGAACCGGTGTCAGCGGGCGGCTTGCCATTCATCACGCGCGCGGGGACATTCGCATCGGCGAATCCATCACTATCGAAAGCATCATCGGTAGCACCTTCACCGGTCGCGTCGCGCAAACGACACCCTTTGGCCCGTACGCAGCGATCATTCCCGAAGTCGAAGGCACGGCGCACATCACCGGACGGCACGAATTTCTGATTGATCCAGCGGATGAATTGAGGAATGGCTTTTTGCTTCGCTAAGGCTTATGGCAATCAGGATTGATGATTTTGGCGTATCCATTGCCGGAACGCTTGAGCAGCTTTTCTGGAGCTTTCTGTAATTCCCTGCTCCAGAAATCTGGAAATTACATCGGCTGTCAGAAATGGGAAAGCACCGCTGTGAGATGATTCTTCGTACTCGTTACCTCTCAGCAACCAGACTCTTACCTGACGTTGGTGAACACGCCAAATCTCCCCCACTCCCAGTCCGGCATAAATCGGAAACTTGTTCAGGGAGGAATTGCTACGGTCAATTTCAACGACAAGATCAGGTGGAGGGTCGAAAGCTAAATCAACATTTTCATCTTTTCCCATAACCGCTTGGGCATTTTGAATGTAAAAGGAATCGTCTGGCTCTGCACCTCTGGCTTTCATTTCCTCTTTGTAAGTCGTCGAGCCGAGGGATTCGATGTCTATTTCCAACTCATCGCTCAAGGCTGAAATGAGGCGATTGATAACGTTTTTCGGCCTTTCATGCATTGAAACCGGCGACATAATTTCCATCCTCCCCCGATCATAAAAAACCCGCACGTGACTGGAGTCGCCCAAATCAGCAAGCAAGTCTTCGTAATCATCCCAGGAAACAGAGTCAACCCGTAGAGCCATTCCAGGTGCGAGATGTTCGACAACTTGGAAAAGGTTATTGGCGACAGCGACACTCATAAATACCTCCGATTGATTCGACATTGACGGGCAAATGCTATCACGTAGCAGCCTGCTCACAAATCCACAGCAGCAGCTTTCAATCCACGCAAAGATAGTTTATAGAAGTGCCCGCATCATCAACTTTCACCCAAAACCCGAAAGGAAACGAAACCTATGAACCGGAGAGATTTTCTTGCAACCGGAATGGCATCCGGTGCGGTTGCAGTTGCCGGAGCCAATTCATTCGAAGGCTTGGCGGCTACCACGTCATCGGCTCCTGCGCGAAAATTCAAGCTGAATTACGCTCCGCATTTCGGCATGTTCAAAAACCATGCGGGCGATGATTTGGTGGCTCAATTGCAGTTTATGGCCGACCAGGGATTTACCGCGCTGGAAGACAACGGCGCGCCAGATCGTCCGGTTGCGGATCAGGAAAAGATCGGCAAAACGCTTTCGGATTTGAAAATGACGATGGGCGTTTTCGTTGCCACCAAGGATTTCAACAACGCAACGTTCGCGTTGACTACTTGGAAGCCAGAATTACGAGAGCCAATTCTGAAAGATATGCGCAACGCCGTCGAAGTGGCCAAGCGCATCAACGCCAAGTGGTGTACGGTCGTTCCCGGTTGCCACGACGAACGCCTGGATTGGGATTACCAGACTGCCAGCGTGATTGATATGTTTCGCCGCTGCGCCGAAATCGCCGAAAAAGCCGGGTTGGTGATTGTCATGGAACCGCTGAACACGCGACGCGATCACCCGAAACTGTTCCTGAACAAGATCAGCCAGGGTTATGCAATCTGCCGCGCGGTCAACAGCCCCTCGGTCAAGATTCTGTATGATATGTATCACCAGCAAATTACGGAAGGAAACATCATCCCGAACATTGACCTGGCGTACAGCGAAGTCGCGTACTTCCAGGTGGGCGACAATCCTGGACGCAAGGAACCGACTTCGGGCGAAATGAATTATCGCAACATCTTCAAACACATTCACTCAAAAGGTTTCACGGGCGTAGTCGGTATGGAACACGGTAACGCTAAACCCGGCAAAGAAGGCGAGCAGGCAGTGATTGATGCTTACGTCTGGTCGGATAACTTCGATAAACCGACGGTCTAAATCAGAGCAAGACATGTAAAGGCAGATGAAATAGACAGGATTTACACGATGGAACAGGATTCGCGTTGAATCGGATCAACCTCAATTTCATCTTGTTGAAACCTGGAAATCCTGTCCAAAAGTTTCGTGTTCAGTTTCATCCGGAAATCAAAAGAGATAGGAACAAGCAGGTATGAATTTATTCCAGTTTCCGCGTGTGGCGAAATCGTCGGCCGCACGCGTTGTTTTTATGATCACCTTGTTGATAGCCTTGGCGGTGCAAGCGTCGTCTCAACAGGCCAAGCCTCAGTCAAAACCAAAAGCAAAGCCGAAAACTGCCAAACAGGTTGCGCCAGCAATCGAGCCGGAAGTGCAGGCCGCGCTGGATCGCATTTCGGAAGATTCGTTGCGCGGAAATTTGTCGTTTATCGCTTCGGATTTGCTGGAAGGTCGTGCGACGCCTTCTCGTGGATTGAATACAGCAGCGGAATACATTGCCGCGCAATTCCGCAAAGCTGGCGTGGAACCCGCAGGCGACGCAAACGAAGCAGGTCAAAAGAGCTACTTTCAAACTGCAGTCTGGGTGCTTGGAGCAAAAAACGGCGATGTGATTGAAGCCGCAACCAAAGATGGCTCCACAAAGATGCGAATGCGCGCGCCTCAGGTTGAGCAATTGATTCAGTCCGGAGTCATCATCAAAACCCCGCCGACTGGCGATCAAAAAGAAGAAACGTTGTCCTTCACCACCAGCAATGTTATTGGCATCTTGCGCGGTTCCGATCCTGTGCTGAAAGACACATATGTATTGGTGACGGCGCATTACGACCACATCGGCATCAGCCCTGGAATGGCAGGAACCGACACCATCAACAATGGCGCGAACGATGACGGCAGCGGCACAGTTTCTGTCATCGAACTGGCCACAGCTCTGGCTTCGATGAAAAGCCGCCCAAAACGCAGCATTGTGTTTATGACCGTCTTTGGTGAAGAGCGCGGCTTGCTGGGTTCGCGGTATTACGGCAAACACCCAATTTTCCCGCTGGAAAAAACCGTCGCAGACGTGAACCTGGAGCACGTTGGCCGCACGGACGATTCAGAAGGCGATAAGTCGAACACCGCCACACTAACCGGGTTTGATTTTTCGGATATGGGGCCGATCTTCAAGAAGGCCGGCGAACTAGTTGGCGTCAACGTTTACAAACACGAACAGAA
>CAZXHW010000356.1:0-7998 GCA_964639915.1 uncultured Heliomicrobium sp. | reverse complement strand
AAGCCAGTATTGAACCCGGTTGTGACTCTTGTTCGGGTACGCTGACTTTGGGCTGGTCACTCGGTTCAGGCAAAGTAGGCTGGAAAGCCGGAAGTGAATTCGGTCGGGATTCTGCTTCGGATACGCTGCCAGTCGGTTGTTCATCCAGTTCTAGCAGGGTAGGCGCGAAAGCTGGATTTGAATTCGTCTGCAGTTCTTCTTCGGATACGCTGACAGCCGGCTGTTCAAATGAAGGCGGAACATTCCAGCTATCGGCTTGTTGCTGTTCAAATGGCGCCGGAACATTCCAGATGGCGGCCTGTTGCTGTCGCTGGAATTCAAGTTCGGCTTCGCGCTGTCTTCTTTCTTCAGCAACCAGCATCAGTAATAGCTTGGCAACGATGGGATCGAATTCGATCCCAGCCATATCGGCAATGTGCTGTTCGGCTTCAACCAGTTCGTAAGCTTGACGAAACGGTCGCCCGGAAATCAGCGCGCAATAACTGTCAACAGCGCGCAAGATTCGCGCTCCCACAGGAATGGCTTCGCCGCTCAGACCGTCCGGATACCCTTGCCCATTCCACCATTCGTGATGCCAGCGAACCAGCAATTGCGTCTGCCGCGAAAGCCTGATTTCTGCCGCAGCCTGTTCGCCCAGAATCGGATGACGCCATAAATCCAGTCGTTCTTCCCAGGTCAGTGCATTGGGGCTGAGCAGGTAATTACGCTTCATTCCGCGTTCGCCAATGTCGTGCGCCAGCGCGGCAAATTTCAATGCTGACAGGTCAACGCCATGAAGCCCCATTTCTCTGCCAATGGCTTCGGTCAATCTGGCAATCATCACTGCGTGAGGTTCTGTGTACCCCTCCACGCGGTCAGTTTCCAGCGCCAGCTTCAGCAGACGGTCGCCAGCCTGGCGCTCCGCCTCGGTGAAGATCATCGGCGCCTGTTGTGCTTGCATTTATCCATCTCCTTATTCGTGTTCCCGAATTGGGGCGGGTGAGCTTTGGGAGCCGAAGTTGTAGGCGATACGACGGTTAAAAATCAAGCTGCGGCGAAATTTCTTGCAGCCTGTATGGATTGCCAGCAACGCTTGTTTGGGTACAATCACAAAAACGTAGCGCAGGTTTTCCAACCTGCGTGTGATTTCACGTTAAAACAGTTGATTCGCCAAGACATCATTGAGCAAGTCAGCGCAGGTTGGAAAACCTGCGCTACGCTTTGAGAGGGAGAATAAGGATGGAAATTCCGTTGTTGCAAGTTGACGCTTTCGCTTCGCAAGCTTTCAAAGGGAATCCGGCTGCGGTTTGTTTGCTGGAATCGGCGAAACCCGCCGATTGGATGCAGAACGTCGGAGCCGAGATGAATCTGGCCGAAACCGCTTTTGTCGTTCCGCGACAGGAAGAAGGACACTACGATTTGCGCTGGTTTACTCCGGCGATTGAAATTCCGTTGTGCGGCCACGCAACATTGGCCAGCGCGCATGCCTTGTGGGAAACCGGCAGACTCGCCGATACCAAAGAAGCGCGGTTTCATACTATGAGTGGCGAACTGATTTGCCGCCGCGCTGGCAAATTGATCGAAATGGATTTTCCCGCGCTGGTTGCCGTGCCTGCAGAATTGCCGCCAGCCGCCATCGAAGCTTTACGCATCAACCCGAAAAACGTCGTTTGCCATCGCCGTAAAGACGGTTCAGACGGAAACTTTCTGATTGAATTGGAATCCGAGGCAGCGGTTCGCAATGTAAAGCCGGATTTCAGTTTGTTGCGCAAAGCCGCCAATGCCGGATTTATCATCACGGGTCGCGGAGATGCATCCGGGTATGATTTTGTTTCTCGTTACTTTGCCTGCTACGCCGGGATTGACGAAGATCCTGTGACCGGCTCAGCGCATTGCATGCTGACGCCGTACTGGGCCGGAGTGCTTGGCAAAACGGAAATGAGGGCGTATCAAGCTTCGTCGCGCGGCGGTGAAGTTCAAGTCGGACTGGCAGGCGACAGAGTGTTTCTGGCAGGCGAAGCGATCACGGTGTTGCGCGGCAGCCTGCTTTGCTAAGTTCGTCGGCAAAATCGGGCCGGTCTGTTGCTTCCATTTTTGATTTTTGAATGGTCATTTTCCATTTTCCCGAATTACTGCGAAGTAGCTTTCGGGTAATGAAAAATGGCCGTTGATATATGGCAAATAAAGAAGACGAATCAGCGCGGTAATTAGGTAATCACCTTAACCATGAGGATCACCCCACAGATTCGCGCGGCCACCGTAGCCGACGCAGAAACGCTGGCTGAATTGGCGGCACGAACGTTTTACGACGCCTTCGCCGATATGAATACGGCGGAAAATATGAAGGCATACATGTCCAAGGCCTTCACCGTCGAACAAGTAACTGCTGAACTCAGCGACCCGCGCGCAAAGTTCCTGCTGGCTGAATCTGAAGGAGTAATAGTTGGATACGCAAAATTGCTGACCGGCGAAATTCCTGCCTGCGTCACCGGCGCAAACCCGATTGAACTTGTCCGGCTTTATGTGGATAAAAATTGCCTGGGCGCTGGCGTCGGCAACGATTTGATGCAAGCCAGTCTGGACGAAGCGCGAAGCCTTGGCCATCGCGCCATTTACCTTGGCGTTTGGGAACACAATCATCGAGCGCAATCGTTTTACTTTCGCTGGAACTTCCGCGTCGTTGGCAGCCACATTTTTCAGATGGGAACTGATGCCCAGATGGATTGGCTGATGGAACGCGAACTGTAAATCAGTACCGCGATGCGGTAGCGAGCGGCATGAACAAAATGAACTCTTTTTACCTTCCTATTCTGATGACCATCAGCGGCGGAGTGCTTTATCACGTTGGTCAAAAAGCGATTCCGCAAACGGTTCACCCATTTGCAGCGGTCATCATTGCTTACTCCGTGGGGATTCTGCTTTGTACCGCCGGACTGTTTTTCGACCCTTCCGGACGTTCGTTTCTGGCTTCGGTCAAAGATGCGAACTGGGCGGTCATCGCCGTGGGCGTCGGGGCTGTCGTGATTGAGATTGGATTTTTGCTGGCATATCGCGCCGGATGGAATATCAATGCAGCATCCGTAGTTTGCAATATTTCAGTCGCCTTGCTGCTGATCCCAATCGGATTGCTGGCGTTTCGGGAACACCTGTCGCTTCGTCAAGCGGCAGGCATAGGCTGTTGCCTGATTGGTTTGTATCTGCTTTCCAGGAAATAACTCGCTTTACTTTTATCGATGAATTTATATCTTGCCGTTTGGTTGTTGCTCTGTTTGATCTGGGGTTCGACATGGATTTTTATCAAACTTGGATTGGATGATTGGCCGCCGTTCACGTTTGCCGCAATGCGGTTTCTGCTTGGCGCAGCAATCCTGTGGCTGATTGTCCTCTTTCGGGGCGATTCGTTGCCACGCGCTCGCCGCGATTGGTTGTTGATCGCTGGATTGGGCATCACCACTTTCTCAGTCAATTACGGTTTGGTTTTCTGGGGAGAAAATCGAATTTCGTCGGGGTTAACCGCCGTGTTGCAAGCAGTGATTCCAGCATTCGGACTGCTGCTGGCGCATTACTTTTTGCCAAATGAACGTATCACCGCCGCTAAGCTGGTTGGAGTTGCGTTAGGCATCGTTGGCGTCGGCATAATCTTTGCCGACCAGATGACCATTGCCGGGCCATCTGCTTTGTGGGGATGCGCAGCAATCATTGTTAGTGCATTTGTTGTGGCGTATTCCAACATACTGGTGAAACTTCATAGCGGCCATTTGCAAGTTGCTCCACTGGTTGCCGGGCAGATGACTTTCGGCTTTATTCCACTCGTAATTGTCGGTTGGGTAGTTGAAGGCAGCCCGTTCCATTTGCGCTGGACGCTGCAAGCTGCCGGTTCGCTGATCTACCTGGCTGTGATCGGTTCCGTCATTGCCTTTCTGCTGTATTACTGGCTGGTCAAAAAAATTGACGTCACCAAAACGATGTTGATTTCTCTGGTGACGCCTGTTGTCGCGTTGTTGATTGGCTGGCTGGTGCGCGGCGAAGCGTTGAGCTGGCGGTTGGCGCTTGGCAGCACAGCAATCCTGTCGGGGATTGGAATGATTGTTCTGAAACGCGCGAAAACGGCATGACGATTTCGCAAGTCACAACTGAAAGCGAACTGAACGATATTCGCGCCCCGTTTTCGGAATACGTTGCTTCGCTGGGCGTTGATTTAAGCTTCCAGCATTTTGACGAAGAGTTGGCCGGATTGCCGGGCGATTACGCGCCGCCGGATGGTTGTTTGCTGCTGGCCAGGGAAGCGGGCGTTGCCGCCGGTTGCATCGCGCTGCGAAAGCTGGAACCGAGGGTCTGCGAAATGAAACGGCTGTACGTCCGTCCGCAATTTCGCGGCGTGAGTCTGGGCCGAAAACTTGCCGAAGCGATTATTACCGAAGCCCGCAAGTTGAATTACGAACGAATGCGGCTGGATACGTTGCCGACGATGAAGGGCGCACAAGCGCTGTATCAGTCATTGGGTTTTCAGGAGATTCCGGCGTACCGCCACAATCCGATTGCCGGAACGTCTTTTCTTGAACTGGTTTTGTAAAGTTGAATGCACGTACGAGGTGAAATGAAGATGCTCAGAAAATTGTTCGCCGTGTTTTTCCCATTCCTGCTGTTGGTTTCCGTCCAAGCGCAAAACCCGGAATTTGCGCCGGGCGCGAAGTACGACGCGAAAATACCTTCGCTGAAACAGGTCACCGGATACGATTTTGCCGAACGTGTCACACCGCCGGAAGAAATCATTCGTTATCTGAAAGCCCTGCACGAAGCCGCGCCGGATCGCACCAAGCTGGTCAAATACGCTGAAACCTGGGAAAAGCGCGAATTATGGGCGCTGGTTGTCGCTTCGCCGGAACGCATTCGGCAGCTTGATCAAATCAAAGCCGGATTGAAGCAACTGGCGAATCCGACCGCTTCAACGGATGTGGCGAGGCTGGCGCGTGAACTGCCGGTGGTCGTTGTGTTGACGCATGGAGTTCATGGGAACGAAATTTCTTCGGGCGAAGCGGCGCTGGCAGAAAGTTATCACTTGCTGGCGGCGCAAGGGGACGCAACCGTTGACCTAATTCGCCGCGAAGCCATTGTCGTCATTGATCCGATGCAAAACCCCGATGGACGTGCGCGGTTTGTATTTCAAAATCTGCAAGGGCAGGCGATGACGCCCGACGCGGAACCCGCCGCCGCCGAACACGACGAACCGTGGCCGGGCGGACGCAGCAATCATTACCTGTTTGATTTGAACCGCGACTGGTTTGCGCAAAACCATCCCGAATCACAAGGCCGCGTGAAGCTGTTGCTGGAATGGTCGCCGCAGGTTGTGGTTGACCTGCACGAAATGGGCGGCGATTCGACCTATTACTTTCCGCCTGCTGCGGAACCGCCCAATCCGCACGTGACCAAAACCCAGGCGGACTGGCTGGCGGTTTTTGGGCAGGCCAACGCCGCGCGGTTTGATGAACGCGGTTTCGGCTATTTCAACCGCGAAGTCTTTGACGCGTTCTATCCTGGTTACGGCGTTTCATGGCCGACGGCACAGGGCGCGATTGGGATGACGTTTGAAAAAGGTTCGGCGCGCGGACTTGTGCTTCGCCGGTCGAACGAAACGCTGTTGACGTACCGCGACGGAGCCGTTGAGCATTTCACAGCAGCGATTTCAACGGCGGCAACCGCGGCGCGCAACCGGGAAAAGATGCTGCGCGATTACGCGGAGTTTCGCCGCAATGCCGGAGCCGGAACAACGAAAGCGTATTTGTTGCCGCCGGGAAATGACGCCGGACAAACTTTGCGATTGGTGAAAATGCTGCTGGCCAATGGCGTCACGGTTCAGCGCGCAGACGATGCGATCAATTTCAATGGCCGTACCTTGCCTGCCGGAACCTTCATCGTGCCGCTGCCGCAACCTGCGGGCGCGCTGGTTCGCAACTTGCTTGATCCGCAAGCGCCGATGAATGACGAATTCATCAAACGCCAGGAAGAGCGCCGCAAACGCCGCCAGCCCGATCAGATTTACGATACGACCGCCTGGAATCAACCCTTGCTTTACGACGTAGAATGCCTCGCCGCAACCAACGCAATTGCCGCAAAAACTTCAGCGGTCAGCGCGGATTCGCTGAAAGCTTCTATCGCCACAACTTTACCGGACGCGGTTGTCGGCTACGCACTTCCGTGGGGAGCGACTTCGGCGTCGGCAACGATTGAAGCGTTGCAAAGTGGTTTGCGTGCGCGCTTTCTGGCTGCTTCGTTCACCATTGGCGGCAAGAAGTTCGAACGCGGCACAGCTTTCTTTCGCATCTCCGATAATGGCGCGGATCTGAAAACCAAATTGGCCGCGATTGCCGCCAAGCATTTCGCCGAAATCATCAAGCTGGACAGCGCCTTTGTCAGCGAAGGCGCTTCGCTGGGCAGCAATCAGGTCGTCACATTGAAAGCGCCGAAAGTATTGCTGGCTTGGGATTCGCCAACCAGCAGTTTGTCTGCGGGCTGGGCGCGCTTCGTGCTTGAGCGGCGGTACGGACAAGCGGTGACGGCGGTCAGAACCAGTTCGCTTGGCCGGGTTGATATGCGCCGTTACGACGTGCTCGTTTTGCCGAGCGGAAATTATTCCGCCGCGCTGGGCGGTGAAGGCTTACGGCGAATCAAGGATTGGGTTTCGGCTGGTGGAACGCTGATCACGCTTGGCGAAGCTTCGCGCTGGGCCGCGCGGGAAAGCACGGGCTTGCTGGAAACGCGGACGGAATTGCGCGATGGCAACCCCGACAGCGACCAGCCCGCGGTCAGAACCGCAGCCGCCAAGCCAGCAGATTACGACCAAGCGATTCAGCCCACACGCGAACAGCCGGAACTGATTCCCGGCACGATTTTTCGTGTGAAGCTTGACGAAGATCATTGGATGAGTTCCGGCACAGACGGAGAGATTCAGGTTCTGGTCGAAGGCACGCGCGTCTTTTCGCCGATCCGGCTAGATCGTGGCCGCAACGTTGGTGTTTACGCGAAGAAAGATAGTTTGGTCGCCAGCGGCTTTGCGTGGCCGGATTCGCTAAATCTGATTCAGCAAAAGGCGTTTTTGATCCATCAACCGATAGGCCAAGGCCACATTATTGCCTTTGCCGAAGACCCCAACTATCGCGCTTATGCCGAAGCGACGGAGTTTCTGTTCATCAATGCAGTATTGTTGGGCGCGGCGTATTGAGGGAGGTTCACGAAATGCCCGTCGTGAATTGAATGATTGATCGAACGGAACTGATCGCACCGTAAATGGCCAAGGCGAACAGCAAAGCCATAATCGCGTTTTCCCAAGGACGATTTCGGTGCTCCGAGCCGATGTAGCGGCTGCTTGCCGTAATCCACCACAACCCTCCGGCCAGCAGCGGCAGCAATACCACCTGGGCGCTGTTGGCCACCAGCGTCAAGGTCACAAAGTCCGGCATTCCCGGCAGCGTCCAAACCAAGGGCGATGCCAGGCACCAGAGCACGATCCAGCGATACAGCGGATGCCGCCGGTAATCCGCCGTGATTGGTTTCGTTCCCGCCTGCCAGCGCAGCCAGGAGTGACTGCCCATCAACGCCAGGCCGGACGCATGACCCAAGATCGAAGTGTAAATGGCGGCGAATATGCCCAGGTAAAACAGCCAGCGGCCCCCTTCGCCGAGCACCGTGCTCAACAAGCGCGGCAGGTCGTCCATTTCCTTGATCTGTTTGTCGGGATAGAGCAACTCCGCGCCCAGCGTCCAGACGGCCAGGTTCAGCACAATCATGACCGTCACCGCCAGCAAAAAATCATAAAGCTGCACCCGGCGATATTGCGGCCCGCGCCAGCCTTTGGCTTCCAGAAAGTACGGGTACACCAGATTCATCATCGAGCCGCCAATCGCCCCGATCATCGCCCCCGCCACCAGCAATGGATTGAACTTCCCTTGAGCCCCTGGCATCTCAAGGGAGACCGCTTAAAAAGTTGCCACGGTTTCTTCTGAGTTGTACGGTAAGGCTATT
>CAZXHW010000355.1:0-8004 GCA_964639915.1 uncultured Heliomicrobium sp. | reverse complement strand
GCCGCCGCCGAAGCCCCGGCCAAACCGGTGCCGACGACGATGACTGTGAACTTGCGTTTGTTGGCTGGATTGACCAGCTTCATTTCCTGCCGGTATTTCGTCCACTTCTGGCCGACCGGCCCAGAGGGGATTTTGGAATCGAGTTTGATGCTCATATTTTTATTAGACCAACCCTGCTATCACCGCGACCGGAATCGCGCAGAAACCAAAAAACAAAATAATTGCTGCAGCCACAGCCAGCTTTTTCAGGTTCGCTTCTGTTTTTTTGCTGCGTAGCCCCAGAGATTGAAAAATGCTGGCGACGCCGTGGCTTAAGTGCAGGCATAGCAGCCCAACCGAAACAATATAGAAAATGACAATTGCCGGGTTGCTGAAACCTGCAATCATCATTGCTCGGACATCATGACGGCCAGCGGAATCGCTCAGGGTCATATAGCTTGGATTTATCCAGCCAATGGTGAAATGAGCCAAATGAAAGCCGATGAAAACGACAAGGATCAATCCGCTGACGATGATCGTTCTATTTGCCAAAGTTGAAGCCAGGACTTTGCCGTTGGCATAACCCTGTGGGCGTGCTCTGCGATTTGCCGCGTGAAGCTGAATTGCCGCCGTAATGTGCAGCACAACTGCGGCCAACAAGGCCAAACGCGCTCCCCATAGGATAGGCGGTTTTGATTTCAGCGATTCAGCATATTCATTAATCAGCGTTGGACCGCCAAAAAATTGCAGGTTGCCGATCATATGCACGATGACAAAGCCGAAAAGCCCCAAGCCGGTAATTGCCATCACGTATTTCTTGCCAAGCGAGGATTGCCACAGCCTGAGCAGCAGTCCGATGCTTGACGGTCGCAGACTTTGTGCAGACGCAGACATCTTGCCTCCGGATAAAATTCACTTGTGTAAGGTGTAAGCAGAGTTAAGGTAATGAAAAATATCAGTCAGAATCGAATCTGTAAACAGGCAGTTGTATTCATCATAAAGTTGGGCCTTGGGGAGCTTTACGTTGACGGTTGTCGGCTGCATGCGTAGACTACGCCGCGTTCCTGACTATTCTTTGGCTCGGCGCCGATTTCAGCCGAGCGCAAATCAGTTGAAATTCAATTCGGACAATTCACAAGTTCTGTAGCTCAGTTGCCAGTAGTAAAAGACTAGCCTTGCTAACCAGTGGCTTCGCTTACTTGCGTTGAGGTGACTTGGGGATGAACAGCAAAAAAACATTTCTCGTTGTAATTGCAGCGGCGTTTGTTTTTGCCTTCTCATTGGCTTGCAACACAAGCAAGCCAATGGTTGAAACTGCGAAAGTTTCTGCCCCCACTCCATCACCACAGCCAAGCCCTTCGTGCGATAAAACTGCCAAAGGTTGTGTGCGTTTTGCTGTGCTGGGCGATTTCGGAGATCAACGAAACGACAGCGGTAGTCCGGAAGAGAACGTAGCCACAATGGTTCTGGGCTGGGATGCCCAGTTTATCATCACGGTCGGCGACAACAATTACCCTTGTGGCAAAGCCAGTACAATCGTCGCCAACAGCCAGCCTTACTGCGATTACATTTATAACCCCGGAGCCGTGCCTTCACCCTGCACTGGAACGGCTACGACAAAGAAAACAAACGCCTTTTTTCCCGCGCCTGGAAATCACGAGTGGTATTCGGCGAATGCCACTCCGTATCTGCAATTCTTCACAGGCTTGCCATTCAACACCAGCGGGACTCAACCAAACCAACGATATTACGACCTGACCTGGAAAACGCGAGACAATCAAGCCTCGCCAGTTCATTTGTTTGCCATAGACAGTGAAGACCCGCAGGCTTATGAGGGGAATTGCAAACTGACCCGCAGCACTGCGACTTTCGAACCCGATGGTGCAACTGTCGGCTCAGTGCAATACAACTGGTACAAAGGCGCTGTCAGCCAAGCCACTGAACCCTGGAAAATCGCTTACTTTCATCACGCGCCTTACGCCTGCAATAACGATAGTGACAACTCAGCCTGGATGCAGTGGGATTTCGAGAATCTGGGAACGAACGCTGTGTTGACGGGACACCAACACATTTACCAACGGTTTTCAAAGAAGAGTTTCAAAGATCACCCCTACATCACCAACGGAGCGGGTGGAACCGATTTGAAACACCATTGCAGCAAGCTGGGAAGCGATTTCGGCAAAGAAGAGTACATCACCGGAAAGTACGGGGCTATTCTGGCCGAAGCGACCAATACGACGATCACATTCTTTTTCTATACGACTGACGGTTCCACGGCGACGTTGTCGGATTGGGTGCAAGTGACCAAAAACAGTTCCGGCGGCGGGCAGACAATGACTTGCAAAGACTGCTGACCGTAATTGATCGCAGACCTTTTTCCCCTTAGACCATCTTAGAAAGGAGATATGGCGACTGTTCGGCAGGAGTATTCGCAATGGCCGATTGCCGCTAGATCGAAATGGCTGAATCTAGAATTGACTTACAAAACAGAAGCTTTGGCTCCACCTTCAGGCGCGATTCGTGGTGGGTGGAAATTTTGCCGATCATAGTCGTTATGGGCGGCTTCAGTCTCTATGCTACTTGGCGCGCATTCCAGGGAGCGGATTACGAATGGGGGCCGTACCTGTCGCCGTTCTACTCGCCGTTGATTGATCCTGAACATCATTGGTTGCCAATGTGGCTTTCTCCGGCCATGGTGATTCTGGGCGCGCCACTCGGCTTTCGGGCGACCTGTTACTACTACCGAAAAGCCTTATACCGCGCATTCCTGCTATCGCCGCCTTCCTGCGCCGTCACTGGGCCAATGGCCGGAAAGTATAGTGGCGAAAGAAAATTCCCATTCATTCTGCAAAACCTCCACCGGTATTTTCTCTATCTGGCGCTTTTGTTCATCGTCATTTTGGCTTACGACGCGGTTAAAGCCTTCTTTTTCGAAGACGGCTTTGGCATAGGCGTTGGATCACTGGTAATGACGGTGAATGTGGTTTTGTTGTCGTGCTACACATTTTCCTGCCATTCATTGCGGCATTTGGTTGGCGGCAAGCTGGATTGCTTTTCGTGCGCGGTGGCTGGCGGTCCGCGTTACAAGGCTTGGCGCGGAGTTAGCATTCTCAATGAACGGCATATGCTCTTTGCCTGGATGAGCCTGTTTTCGGTCGGCCTGACCGACTTTTACATCAAGCTTGTCGCTTCTGGCGCAATTCACGATCTGAGACTTTTCTGAAATCCATTTCTAAGCTATGGCAAACGAAAAATACGAAACTCACGAACATGATGTGCTCATCATCGGCGCAGGCGGAGCGGGATTGCGGGCTTCGCTTGAAGCTTTGAATCAGGGAGCTACAGTCGGCGTGGTTTGCAAGTCTTTGCTTGGCAAGGCGCATACCGTGATGGCTGAAGGCGGAGTCGCCGCTGCGATGGCAAACGTTGATGCCGCTGACGGCTGGAAGCCGCACTTTCGTGACACGATGCGCGGCGGCAAATTCATGAACAATTGGCGAATGGCGCAGCTTCACGCACAGGAAGCACCAGACCGCGTGCTGGAACTGGAAAAGTGGGGCGCGCTGTTTGATCGCACGCCAGATGGCAAAATTTTGCAACGCGCTTTTGGCGGCCACACTTACAAACGTCTGGCTCATGTGGGCGACCGTACAGGCCTGGAGATGATCCGCACTTTGCAGGATCGCGGCGTCCAGCAGGGAATTGACGTGTATATGGAATGCACCGTCACCCGGCTGTTGAAAGACGGTGACCGAGTCGTTGGCGCTTTTGCGTATTGGAGAGAAACCGGGCGATTTGTGGTCTTCAAAGCCAAAGCCGTTGTCATTTGCACGGGCGGAATCGGCAAAGCCTGGCGCGTGACTTCCAATTCGTGGGAATACACAGGCGATGGTCAATCGCTTGCTTACGACGCCGGAGCCGAACTGAAAGACATGGAGTTTGTTCAGTTTCACCCCACTGGAATGGTCTGGCCGCCGGGCGTTCAGGGGATTCTGGTGACAGAGGCCGTGCGTGGCGAAGGCGGCATCCTTCGCAATAAGAATGGCGAACGCTTCATGGAAAAGTACGATCCGAAGCGAATGGAGCTTTCGACACGCGACGTAGTGGCGCGTTCGATTTACACCGAAGTTCGCGAAGGCCGTGGTTCGGAACACGGCGGCGCCTATCTGGACATTTCGCACAAACCCGCAGAGTACGTGAAGAAAAAGCTGCCCAGCATGTACCATCAATTCAAAGAGTTAGCAGATGTGGACATTACCAAAGGTCCGATGGAAGTCGGACCGACGTGCCATTACGTGATGGGCGGAATTAACGTCGAAGCTGAAACCGGAGCAGCAACCGTTCCGGGTTTGTATGCCGCTGGCGAAGCCGCTGCCGGATTACACGGCGGCAATCGGCTTGGCGGAAACTCGCTGTCTGACCTGTTGGTGTTCGGTCGTCGAGCCGGTTTTGCCGCTGCTCAGTATGCCAACAGCGCAAGCGCAGCTTCGATTGGAAACGATCAAATCGAAGCTGCCGCCCGCGAAATGCTGGAACCGTTCGAGCGAACTTCGGGCGAATCCCCTTACGACGTGCATCGAGACTTGCAGGAATCCATGCAGGATTTGGTCGGCATTTTCCGCAATCAGGATGACATGAATAAAGGCTTGGAGAACATCGAACAGTTCAAGGAACGTGCTAGGAAAGTTCGTGTGGATGGTTCGCGTATGTTCAATCCCGGCTGGCATTTGGCGCGCGACCTCAGAAATATGCTGATCGTTTCCGAAGCGGTCGCTTTATCAGCGCGGGAACGAAAAGAAAGCCGCGGCGCGCATGCCCGCGTTGATTTTGAAAAACTGGACGACGCCGTTTGGGGCAAGCAGCATAACATCATCAAGAGCAACAGCGATGGAAGCATGAATTTGAGCCAGCGCCCGTTGATGGAAATGCCCGAAGAATTGAAACAAGTTTTGGCGGAGGATCAATAATGGCTGAAGCAACTTTGAAGGTTTTTCGCGGAGACAAAGACGGCGGCGAACACGTGGAATACAAAGTTCCGGTTGCGCCGGGAATGGTTGTGCTGGATGCATTGCATTACATTCAGGGCCATCAGGCTTCCGATCTGGCTGTTCGCTGGAATTGCAAAGCCGCCAAGTGTGGGTCGTGCTCGGCTGAAATCAATGGCCGTCCAAAATTGACGTGTAAAACTCGTCTGGATGATCTGCCGCTGGATCAGCCGATCACCGTCAACCCGTTGAAAACATTTCCGATTATCAAAGATTTGGTGACCGACGTTTCATTAAATTACCGGATCAACAAGAAAATCCCGGCGTTCACTCCACGAGAAAACACTGATTGGCGAATGCAGCAGGAAGATATTGATCGTGTGCAGGAATTCCGTAAGTGCATTGAATGCTTTCTTTGCCAAAATGTTTGTCACGTGCTGCGCGATCATCAGAAAACGGAAGAATTTGGCGGCCCGCGCTTTTTCGTTCGCGTTGCCGGATTGGACATGCACCCGCTTGATTCCGTCTCACGCACCGATTTGCTGAAAGATGAACTCGGCATCGGGTACTGCAACATCACCAAATGCTGCACCGAAGTTTGCCCAGAAGACATTCACATTACGGATAACGCCATCATTCCGCTGAAAGAGCGCGTTGTTGACGATCATTACGATCCGGTTTTGTGGATCATTCGCAAGCTGACTGGCAAAGGAAAAAAGTAGAGGCGTAAAATTTTGCGTCCCTTCATAGCGGGAGATTTTATGTTTGAATTGAAGCCGATTCACCAAGACGCTATCAATCCGGCGCTGGAAAAAGCCCATCATTACCGTTTGCTGAACGAACCGGGGGAAGCCGAAAGCATTTGCCTGGATATTCTGGAAATTGATCCTGAAAACCAGCAGGCGGTGGTGACACTGCTGCTGGCGCTGACTGATCGGTTTACCAAAGGGTATTCGGTTAGTGCGACTCAGGCGAAAGAGGTTTTGCCGCGCATTAAAGATGATTATCAGCGAGCCTACTACGCCGGAATCATTTACGAGCGGCAGGCCAAAGCTCGGCTCAGCCAGGGTGGCCCCGGCTCTAGTCACGACGCTTATGGCTTTTTGCGCGAAGCGATGAGTTGTTTTGAAAAAGCTGAAACTTGCCGCCCCGAAGGGAATGACGATTCGATTTTGCGCTGGAACGCTTGTGCTCGAATCATTATGCGAAACAATCTGACGCCCAGGCCTGCGGATGGCAGCGAACCGTATCTAGAGTAGAAATCAATTGGAAATTTACTAAAAAGGCGGTGTTGCCAAGTTCTCTGAATCTGGCAACACCGCCTTTTTGTGGCAAACAAGGCGAAATCAGTTTTTCTGCGCTTCGATCGCCTGATTTAGATAGCGCTTGCCCTCTTCAGCCCAATCCTTGTTGTGTTCTACAGCCAAAAATCTTTGCCAAATTGTCTCTGCTTCTTTCCAGGATTTTGTGATTTGGAAAAGCAGCGCGAGGTTGAATAAGGCTTCAGGTGAAGCTGGGTTGGAGACAAGCGCGAAATCAAGATGCTTACGGCATTCACCAAAATCCGCCTGCGCCATTTCCGGATGCGGGCTAGTCAGGGCAATCTTGCCTCTTTCCAGAAAGGCGACAGCCAAATCTGTATGAATCGCGGAATTATTGGGATCGGCTTTTGCTGCTTCATTCAGATTTCGAATCGCTTCGTCATACTTCCTCTGCGTTAGCGCATACTTTCCAAGTCCCTGCAACGAAGAAGCCGTTTTCTTGTCATCCAGTAAATCGTGGAAGGCTTTTTCGGCGACTTTCAGCTTCGCGCTGGATGGGGTGGGAAGTTTGGAAGACTCAGAATAACTGGCATAAGCAAAACCTGTGATGCGCGCTTCTAGCGGGCGATGTTCACCGTAGGCGCTTTGCAAGGCAGTGATGCCTTTTTTCAAATCGGACTGGGAGACTGCCCACCAACCCATTATACCCAAGCCGACGGCCATTACTGCGGCGGCGGCAGCCAGTACAGGCGCGGAAAAAAGTCCTGCAAATGCCATTTGAATACGTTCTGCAAACGTTGTCTGGCGAGCAGCTTCAGAAGGGAAATTGTTTAAGTGCTTTTTCAGAACCTGCGAGATTTTCAGTTTCTGTCGGCCTTCAGGCGTGGCCAAAAAGAGTTTCTGATATTTACTTTTTTGCTGGGGAGATAGTCTGTCTGCTGAATAATCGTCCAATAAGACTTCTTCGACTATCAGCATTTGTTCCAGGTAGTCGTTGTCAATTAGCAGGCGCTCTTCAATCAATTGTTGTTCGTCTGCCGGTAATTCATCGAGCAAGTAGTGACGCAATCGCGTGTTTTGTTCTACAACTTCATTTTTCATTTACATGCTCAGCCCCTTTCTTGGTTAAATGTGTTCTGCCGCGCTGATAAGGGGCAATTTGCTAAAGCGTTTCACCTGTCAAATTAATACCTGAGGCAGTGCTTCAAGCATTCTTCCAAAGCTGCGCGGATGCGATGCGCGCGAATTCTCAACGCATTCAGCCCAATCCCCAATGCGTCCGCCATTTCTTTACGATGATCAATTTTGGCTCGTTTGCTTTCCTGGTAATAACCCACAACAAGCTTGCGCTGAGGCAAGGGCAATTGCCTCAGGCAATGTTCCAGGCAACCAAACTCTTCTTCTTTTGCCTCATCCGGCGCTTCAACGGATAAATCAGTGTGGTCATGCTCTGGTAGTGGTTCTTGGCGTTCTGTTTCCTTTACGTATTCAAGGTGAAGGTTTCGAGCAACAACAATAATGTACCGCGCTGGCTCACCGACATAGGTCTCTATCATTCCAGGCAGGCGGCGGGTTACACGGTTAAAAGTTTCGTCGGCAAGATCTTCAGCGCAATGACAGCCTCTGCGATTGAAGATGACGATCAGATTCCGTCGAATGCTTTCGTAGCGCTGAGCAGCCTTTTCTTCGTCTTGGTCCAGCCAGCGAAGAAAGAGCTTGAACTCTTCAGGCTTAGGTTGCCAGTTATTACGCATTCAGAAATAGTAAAATAAAGCCTC
>CAZXHW010000354.1:0-8015 GCA_964639915.1 uncultured Heliomicrobium sp. | reverse complement strand
AGCACGCGCAGCAGCGCATTGCGGAACTCGAGGAACGGCTCGATTTCGCTGAGCCTTGCGAATGTTTCGATCACCATTTGCTGAACTTCCGGGTCCTTGGTCTGCCAGTACAGATCAACCCTAGCATCTGTGCTGCCATCGCCTTCCAGTTCTGTCAGGCGTATGGCCGCCAACCGTCGCAGTTCTGCATCGGAGTTTTTCAGCGCCATCTCAATCAAATCGTTATAGGCTTTTTTGTCGCCCAGAGATTTCACCATCTGAAGCTTTGAGTCGGTGCTGTTGGCATTCGGTTGCGCCAGGCCGCGCTTGGCCGGACTGGCTGCAATTAACAGCCAGGCAACCAGGGCGATCATCGCCACAGGCAGAATCAAATACTTCCATTGGCGCGCAATTACGCGCGCGCGATCTTTATTCAGAATCATTTCGATCCTCCTTTCGAGAATGTGTTTGGCGGAAAAAAAGGCAAGCTGGTGTGCGCCACTTGGCGTCCAGCTTTTAGAGGTATTGGGAGAAATGCTGCGTTCGGCTACTTTGAGAATGCTTTCGGCATAGGTTTCGGCGGTAATGCCCAGGCTGACGACACGGTCATCGCAAGCCAGCTCTCTTTCCAGGCTCAGTTGACGGGAAGCGTACCGCACCATCGGATGAAAAAAGAAAACGATGTTAAGCACCGTTGGCAAAAGGTTGACCCAATGATCATGGCGTTCCACGTGAGCCAGTTCATGCCGGATCATGGCCCGGCGCTCTTCGGCAGTTGTCCAGTCGCTGATGTCAGCAGGCAGCAAGATCATCGGATGCCGCACACCAACCAGAACCGGGGAATTGATTTCAGCGGAAAGGCCAAGGCTGGCTCCGGACCTCAATAACTCCGGCTCACAGTCAGCGCAATCAAGCTCTGCTGGCGAAACTTGTTGGCTATTCAACCGCAATTGCCGAAGAGTGTTGAATTGTCGCCAGAATCTAAAGAGTGCGATCAAAACCCCCATCGCCCAAATCAGAAAAATTGTCACCCAGGCAAAAGCGCGAACTGATGCCCAAGCAAAACTGGTTTTCTGCTGTGCGGGTTCGGCGACTGTGGCGCCATCGTTTTTCTTGGCAGAGAGGTTTGTCAGTGACGCAGCATTGGCACCGACCGAACCGGAAATTCCAGTCATGTAACGAAGTGTGCGATTGTTGGACTGAAGAAGCGGAAACCGCTGCGCCGCCGCAGTCAGCAATGGCAGCAAGGCCACGGTGACTAAGGCAATCAGCCAAACATGGTGTCGCAGGGCAGGCAATTTCGTTCGCCAGAGTTTCAATCCCAGCCATACTCCGCCGAGCAGCGGCAACGCCTGCCAACTCCAGGTCAGCAACCAAACGAAACCTTTGCTTCCGGCAACCACAAAATTTGTCCAGGCATTCATTTGCGTCCTCCTTGGGTAGCTGGGGCTGTCTATTTTGCTTTTTTGGATTTCGCCGGTTTGCCCGGTCTTTCCGTTTCAGATGCCGCTGCAACTGCACGAGCTTCGGCGCGGCTGGCAACTTGCTGGCGAACTTCCTGCAAATCGTCTTCGGTCAGGTCTCCGGTTTCGACCAGATGCAAAACCAGCGAAGTCGGTGATCCGCCGAAAACCTGCTCGATCAAATGACTGAGCACACGGCTGCGAGCTTTTTCCTGTTTGGCTTTGGCTTTGTAAACGTGGGCTTTTCCTTCGACGCGATGCGTCAGGTGGCCTTTGCGTTCCAGCACGCGAATGATGGTCAGCACGCTGTTGTAATGCGCTTCGCCGGGCACGGCTTCCTGAATCTGGCGGGCGGTCGCTTCGCCCAAATCCCAGACCACGCGCATAATTTCCATTTCCTTGTCGGTGAAGGTCTTTGAAGCTGTTCTAGGCATTTGATCTCCTTCGGAATGCAGCAACGTATTTATCCGTTGCTAAGTGCGGGGCAGACGTTAACGGATAAATACGTTGGTGTCAACGTATTTTTTAGTTGGTTTTTCGTGTAGTTGACAGTTTCCTTCGACTGAGGCTGAATCTGACGGCACTTCATACGATGATTTTGGAGGACAATGCAGTGAAAAAAGGCTTTTGTTGCCTGATCGTTTTGACTCAGTTGATGCTGGGATTGGCGCTGGTAACCGCTCAGGTCAAACGCCCCATGACGCCGGAAGATATTGTCGCGCTGAATCGCGCCAGCGATCCACAGATTTCGTACGACAGCCGCCGGGTAGCCTTTGTGCTGACGGCTTGGGATCGGGAAAACGATCGGTTCAATTCCGATGTCTGGATGGTCAACGACGCGCGCGAAACTGTGCAACTAACTTCCAACCCAAAGCGTGACGACCATCCGCGTTGGTCGCCTGACCAACGCCGGCTGGCGTTTCTGTCGGATCGTGGAGAAGGCGGCGTTCAGATTTACGTCCTTAGTTTGCAAGGCGGTGAACCCGAACGGCTGACTTCGCACAAAGCACCAGTGACAGATTTTGAATGGTCGCCTGATGGGCGATTCATTGCGTTTGTTGCTGAAGAACCTCGCGACAAGCCAAAAAATAAGCTTCCGATTGTCGAAGACGAAGATTACCGTTTTGCTCAGTTGTGGCTGTTTGAGGTTGCCACCGGGCAGGTCAAACAATTGACCAAAGGCGTTCGGCACATTACTGGTTTCAGTTGGGCCTGGAACAGCCAGCAAATTGTTTTTACGGCGAGGCAAACGCCGAAGTTGATGGATGGCGCAACGACCGAAGTCTTCACAATCCCAGTCAACTGGCAGAGCGCGCCGGTGGATTCTGCTTCGGCCAAGCAATTGACCAAAGGCAACGGCGCGGAAAGCGATGCAAGGTTTTCGCCCGATGGCCGCTGGGTTTCATATCTGGCGCACACTGATGGAGATGCGAATGCCGGCCCTGACAGAGTTCATTTGATTTCGGTGAATGGCGGCGAGCCACGAGCGCTGGCGAAAAACTTTGATGGATACATCCGCTCGCATCGTTGGGTGTTTGACAGTCAGCGAGTCGTTTTCAACGCAGGGCTGGGCGTCAATGAACAGATTTACACGATGAACATCAATGACCAGACGCCGCAAGCCATGACGCGCAGTGACGGCGTCAATCCCGGTTTTTCGGTCACGCCGGATGGGATGAACATCGCTTTTGTTCACGAAAACCCGCGAATCCCGTCGGAAATTGCTTTGCTGGCGGCGCGAATCATGGTTCCGGTCTTTCTGACGCAGTTGAACCCGAAAGCTGCCGAATTTGCGCTCGGTCAAGTAGAAGCCATCAAGTGGAAGTCGAACGACGGCACGGAAATCGAAGGGGTGTTGATTTACCCGGTCGGTTATCAAACCGGGAAACGAGTGCCACTGCTGACTTACATTCACGGCGGGCCTGAAGGCGCGTACACAAAAAGCTTCAATGCCGGCTGGAGCGCGTTCCCGCAGGTTTACGCGGCAAACGGGTATGCGGTGTTTATGCCGAACTTCCGCGGTTCGTCGAATTACGGCGCGAAGTTCGCGCAAGCAAATGCCAAACTGGTCGGCAAAGTGGATTACGAAGACGTGCTCAGCGGTGTTGATCATCTGATTACGCTTGGCGTCGCGGACGAAAACAAACTGGCCATCGCCGGTTGGAGCTACGGTGGATATATGGGCGGCTGGATCATCGGCCACACAAACCGGTTCAAATGCGCGGCGTACGGAGCCGGATTGTCGAACGCGGTTTCGTACTGGGGAACGGCGGACATTGTTGCCCAGCGCGAACGATTGCACGGAGGCACGCCCTGGGATGCGCGCAAGATGTTCGACGAACAATCGCCGCTCAGCTATTTGACCAACGCCAAAACACCGACACTGATTTTTCACGGCGAAAAAGACGACCGTGTTCCGCTGGGCCAATCTCAGGAAACGTACCGAACGCTGAAGCGGCTGGGCGTGACGACGCAGTTGGTGGTTTACCCGGATCAAGGCCACGGCATTCAGGTTCCCAGCTATCAACTGGACAAAATGCGCCGCGAATTCGCATGGATTGAAAAATACACTTCCGGGCGCGTGACCACTGCCAGCAAATGAGTTTAGGGCTTACATAAAAACAACGATCTCAACGCAAAGACGCAAAGGTTCAAAGACGCAAAGATGGTTTTGACAGATATGAATCCCAGTTGTCGCAAGTTGTTTATGGCCAGAGTTACTTCGCGCCTTTGCTGCTTGGCGCCTTTGCGTTAATTCAAAGGTCTGTGAGTTTCACCGCAATCACAAAGAGGCAAAATGAGTTTACAGACGATCAATCTGCCCGATGACAAGGCAGTCAATCTCAGCAAAGTTTACGACGCGATTGTTGTGGGTTCGGGCGCGGCGGGTGGCATGGCCGCGTATGTGCTGACTTCGCACGGAATGAAAGTTTTGTTGGTGGAAGCGGGCAAGCGCATTGATACAAGCAAGGAACTGAAATCCACCGAATGGCCGTACGAACATCCGCGCCGGGGCGATATGCCGCCGGATCACCACGGGCTGACGCCGAACGAATACACGATCCGCAAGCCACCTTACGCCGCTGGCGTCAAAGCGAAACACGTTCACAGCTATACGCAAACCTGGGGTGGCAGCGATTACAGCAAAAATCTGGTTGTTGACGAAAAAGATCATCCGTACACCGGATCGAATTACGCGTGGGTGCGTTCGCGGGCGCTCGGCGGCAAAACGAACATTTGGGGGCGCTTGGCGTTGCGGATGTCTGACCACAATTTCAAAGCCGCTTCTTATGATGGCTATGGCGAAAACTGGCCGATTGAATACAAGGACATCCAACCTTACTACGACAAAGTTGACCTGCTGCTGGGGATTTCCGGCGTCAAAGAAAATCTGTGGCACTTGCCCGATAGCATCTTTCAACGTCCGGTTCGGTTGAACGAAGCCGAAGTTCACCTGCGCGGCAGCGTAGCCAAGATGGGACGCACCTTGACGCCATACCGTGCAGGCGTGACCACCGACGGAGTCAAAAACAAATATCGCATGCGCTGTTTCAGCCGAGGCGCTTGCGCTCGCCGGGCGGGCGGCTGCGACATTCACGCGGCGTTTGATTCGCCGACCGGATTGATCTTTCCGGCGTTTGACGGCGGTAATCTAACGATTCGCACAAACGCCACCGTTCGCGAAGTTTTGGTGGACACGAATTCCGGCAAAGCGCGCGGGGTCGCGTTCATTGATACGGTGACGGGTCAAAACTACGAAGCGAAGGCGAAAGTCGTTGTGCTGGCGGCTTCGACGCTGGAATCGGCGCGGTTGATGTTGTTGTCGAAATCTCGCCAGCACCCGAACGGCATTGGCAATTCCAGCAGCCACGTCGGTCACAATTTCTGCGAACATGTCATGGGGCCTGGAGTTTCCGGCATTTACAAAAAGAAAATTGGCGCGGCGCGCACGCTTGACGATGGGCGACCCGGCGGATTTTATCTGGCGCGGTTTCGCAACCTGACAGAAAAACATCCGAAATTCATTCGCGGTTACGGCTTCGAAGGTGGCAGCGGAATTCGCATGTTTCCCGGCGATGCCATCGGAATGGTCGGTTTTGGTGCAGGATACAAGAAGAAAGTCCGCGATTACGCCGGGGCTGTCGTTGATATGGGCGGTTTCGGCGAAGTGTTGGCGCGGTACGAAAACTTTGTCGAACTTGATCCTGTGATGAAAGACCGCTGGGGCATTCCGGTGCTGAGGTTCAATTATCACTTCGGCGACAACGAAAAAAAGATGTGCGAAGACATGGCTGAAACCGCGCAGGAAATGTTTGAAGCCGCCGGAATCGAAATCGTCAGCGTCAACAAGGACATGCTCACCGAAGGCTGGTCCATCCACGAACTTGGCACGGCGCGTATGGGCAACGATCCGAAAACTTCCGTGCTGAACCAATACCAGCAATCCCACGACGTAAAAAATCTGTTCGTCGTTGACGGCAGCAGTCACGTCAGCGCGGCGAACCAGAATCCCACGTGGACGATTATGGCGCTGGCTTGGCGTTCGTGTGATTACCTGGCAGCAGAGTTCAAGCGAGGGAATTTATGAAGAAACAGCAGGACGCGGAGGCGCCGCAAGTAAGTCGGCGAGAGATGGTGAAGTTGGCGGCAGGCGCGATGGTGGTTCCGGCTCTGCCACAAGCGAAGCAGGACGTGAAAGTTCATCGCCAGAAGTTTTTTACCGCTGAGGAATTGAAGATGGTGGATGAACTCGGCGAGCTGATTATTCCCACCGACGAACATTCACCCGGCGCGCGCGCGGCAAAATGTGCCGAATACATTGACGCTCGGTTGGCGGAATCGCCGGAACCGGAAACGCAACAGCAGTGGCGTGAAGGCTTGAAGTTAGTCAACCAACTTTCAGTGGAAATGCACAAGCAACTGTTTCTTCCATCTTCGACGGAACAGCGCCTTGCTTTGCTGACACGCATCGCCGCAAACGAAGCGAATCCGCAAAAGCCGGAAGAGAAGTTTTTTGTTGAACTGAAATCCCGCGTGGCGCACGCCTACTACACTTCCAAAATCGGCATTCACCAGGAACTGGAATACAAAGGCAACACCTACCTGCGAGAATTCGCGGGCGTTGACGTCAGCAAGAATTGATGGAAAATCAGTTTTGGAGTGCGGTAGCTCCGGTACCGCTTTGGTAGTCCTTGCTGGTGACGCTGATTGGTTGTCAGCCAGAAGTGACCGCCAAAGGACTACCAAAGCGACGCCAAGACCGTCGCACTCCATAATTTTCAAACTAACAAAGGAAAACTATGGCGAAAGAATATGATGTGGTTGTGCTGGGCGCGGGGCCGGGCGGATACGTGGCCGCCATCCGAGCCAGCCAACTGGGATTGAAAACTGCGGTGATCGAATCGAAATACTGGGGTGGCGTTTGTTTGAACGTCGGCTGCATTCCTTCCAAAGCGTTATTGCGCAACGCCGAACTGGCGCACATTGTGAATCACGAAGCCAAGACCTTCGGCATGAAGATCGAAGGCAAAGTCACCTTCGATTACGGTGTCGCCTTTAGCCGCAGCCGCAAAGTTGCCGATGGCCGCGTCAAAGGCGTTCACTTTCTGATGAAGAAAAACAAGATTGATGAATTCGACGGCTGGGCGACCTTCACAGACGCCAACACCTTCGACGTCAAGCTGAACAAAGGCGGCAACGAAACCGTCAAATTCAAACACTGCATTATTGCCGCCGGTTCGACGACGCGGCTGATTCCTGGTTCTTCGCTGTCCGAGCGCGTCGTCACGTACGAAGAGCAGATTATGGAAGACAAGCTCCCCGGCAGCATCATCATTGCCGGAGCCGGAGCCATCGGCGTCGAATTCGCTTACGTGATGAGCAATTACGGTGTGGACGTGACCATCGTCGAATTCCTGGATCGCGTCGTCCCGCTGGAAGACGAAGAAGTCAGCGCTGAACTTGCCCGCCAATACAAAAAAGCGGGCATCAAGCTGCTGACCTCAACTCGCGTTGATAAGATCGAAGACACGGGCAAAAACGTTCGTGTTACCGTCAGCGACAAAGAAGGCAAACAGCAGACCTTGGAAGCCGACAAGGTGCTCCAAGCCATAGGCTTCAAACCGCGCACAGAAGGCTACGGCCTGGAAAAGACCGGCGTGAAAGTCACCGACCGTGGCGCGATTGAAATCAACGAGAAGATGCAAACCAACGTGCCGCACATTTACGCCATCGGCGATGTAACGGCGAAATTGATGCTGGCGCACGTTGCCGAATCCATGGGCATCATTGCGGCGGAAAACATCAAAGGCGAACACACCATCAAATTGGAATACGACATGATGCCGCGCGCCACGTATTGCCAACCGCAAATCGCCAGCTTCGGTTACACCGAAGCGCAGGCAAAGGAACGTGGCTATGAAGTAAATGTCGCCAAATTCCCCTTCACCGCCAACGCCCGCGCCCGCGCCAACGCGAGTACCGAAGGCTTCGTCAAAATCCTAGCCGACGCCAAGACGGACCGCGTCTTGGGCGTCCACATGATCGGCCCCGAAGTCGGCAACATGATCGCCG
>CAZXHW010000353.1:0-8019 GCA_964639915.1 uncultured Heliomicrobium sp. | reverse complement strand
AAACCTAAATCTTGATACAGCGGCCATTCATTCGGGTTATTGCGAATGCCTTGCTGGATGAAGCTGATTGCATCCACCGGATCGCTGTATTGAAGAAAAAATCCACCGAAGCGATACGCCGCGACGTGACGCGGGTCGAGCTCGGTAACCAGTTCCAGCATCGGCTTCAGCAAATCCAACTGGCCGACGTCAAACTGTTCTCCCGCCAGCCGTTGCTGTTGAAATTTTTCGCCGAAATAGAGCGTGGTGTTGATCCAGTAGGCGTCAGCCATTAAGCCGGTGAAGCCAAGACTGGCGCGTTTCAGTGTTTCGCCGGAGCGGATGTACAGTGTGTCTTCGGGAATCAGCGGCGAACGGTTTTGCGCGTCCAGCCAGTTTTGCGCTGCCGCGCTCAGGCTGAATGCCACGACTAGCAACAGTGCCCAGCGCCAACTCCTCATTTGAAATTTCTCCGCTCGAAAATCAGGACTGCGGCGGCTAACAACGCCGCGACATAACAGATGGCGTAAATCGTGTTGCCTGCCAGCAACCGCGCCGGAACTGGTTCTCCGTAAGCGGCTTCGTTGATGAAATTAAAGCTCGCCAGATTTGGCAGCAGGTAATAGAGCGTCTGGCTGATGGCTCTGGTCAATACGGAATTTGCCGTTTGGGCAAACAGTTTCAAATCGGGACTCCATCGGCCAATCAAAAAAATCAGCAAAGTAAATAGCGCCGACAACGCCGGAGACGAGAAACACGAGAACAGCAAAGCGACGGCAGTCATCACCGCCAGTTCCAGAAAGATCAAATATGCTGCTGACCACAACCCCAATTGCACGGAACTGAACCCGCCTTTGGAAAACACCAAAGCCAGCATCACTGCCGCAGTCATTGCCGCAGTGTTGACGACTAAGGTCAGACACAATCCCAAATACTTGCCCAGGATGAACTGCGACCGGCGAACAGGTTTTGAGAGGATGACGGCGAGAGTGCGCTTTTCGATTTCTTTCGACACCAGCCCGATGCCGATGAAAATGGCGATCAGCAAGCCAAAGACAGAGGTCGCCGACAGGCCTACGTCAATGATGATTTTGGCTTCCTGGCCGACGGCAATGCGGCCAACCACCATCGCGGCCAAAACAATCAGCGCGACAAACAACACAAGGTTGTACAGCACGCGGTCGCGCACCGATTCGCGGAATGTATTGAGGGCAATGGCGGTAATCTTCAAAGTGGGTTTGCGGAATTTTCCCACGAAGTGACACGAAGAAAACACGAAGGGAACCGCCAGTGATTTTGGTTTTCTTCGTGCTTATTCATTTGGCTTCGCGGACGGTTACTATTTCTTTTGTGATAGAAGGTAATACAACAGGTCAACCGCAGGGGGGACAATGCCGAGTTGACGAATCATCCCTACGACTTGCCCACGGTGAAGCGTCGCGTGATTGATGACGTGCTGCATTTGCGCAACCAATGGCAAACTGAATGGATCGCCTTTAATGTTTTTGTAGCTTAGATCGCTGTGCAGAGCATCCATCGTCAGAGTTTCGAGTAAAGCTCTGCGGTCAGCTTCGATCTGCTGCCAGCGGGCCCGCAAAGCCGCCAAGTCAGCAAAGGTTTTGTCGTTCCAGATTTCCGATGGCGAAGTTCCTTGCCAGCGGGATAGCCAAACCCAGTCGGCTCCGGCCATATGAGCCAGCGTGCCGAAAATCGAAACGTGACTGATTTTGACATCCTGACGAAGCTGTTCGTCCGTCAATTTTTCGGCGGCGTCCAGCGCCAGGTGGTTGGCATATTCTGTGTAGTCGAAAAGTCGGCGAATGTCATCGAGGTTCACTACGCTTACTCCTGTTTTGAAAATGCGATGGCGATTTGCCCGGCAATGCGGGCGTTGTTTATCAGCAAGGCTTTGTTTGCACACAAAGCGCGGCCTTCGGTTTTGGCGGCGATGCGCGATAGCAAAAACGGGGTGACGGCTTTGCCGGAGATGTTTTGAGCTGAAGCGGCAACCAGCGCTTCCTCAATTTCGTGCTGGATTTCGTCGGCGGGAAGTTCATCTTTGGCTGGAACTGGCGCGACGACCAGAATGGAAGTCGGAAATCCCAGCCGCCAATGCCCGGTCGCGATAGCCGCAACTTCTTCGGGCGTGTCGGCGCGCAGGTCGAGTTTCAATCCGCTGGACCGCGAATAAAACGCGGGCAGTTCATCGGTTTGATAGCCGACTACCGGAACGCCCAGCGTTTCCAGCACTTCCATCGTTTTAGGCAAATCCAGAATGGCTTTGGCTCCAGCGCAAACCGTCACGACCGGGAATCTCGCCAGCGCGTTCAAGTCCGCCGAAACGTCGAAACTGTCGCTGGCTCCGCGATGAACTCCGCCGATGCCGCCAGTGGCGAAAACCCGGATTCCGGAAATTGCAGCAAAGTACAAACTTGAAGCGACCGTTGTGGCTCCCCAACGTTTTTGTGCGATTACCGCACCCAAGTTGGCCAAATTTACTTTGGCGACATCGTTGCGGCTGGCGATTTCTTGAATCTGCGCATCGCTCATGCCGATGACCGGCTGGCCGTCAAGAATTCCGATGGTCGCCGGTTCCGCTCCCGATTCACGAACGGCCGCTTCGCAGTCGCGCGCGGTTTCCAGATTATGAGGCGCTGGCAGGCCATGAGCGATAACTGTTGATTCCAAAGCGACCTTTGGGATTCCAGATTGTGCCCACCGATTGTGAAGGTTGATTGTGGAATGAGTGTCTTCTGTCATCAGTTCTCTTGAAAAAGGGAATAGGCTTACTTATGCTCGCCACGTTCAAGCTTAGCTCAGGTCAGTCTGATGAGCCAAGCAGGTCGGTTGCGGACTTTGTTGCTATCAACAAGAGGGAAATGAAAACGCCGCAACTGCCAGTCCCCAAATAAAAAATCCACAAACCGCAATTCGACAAGGAGTCCACAATGGGCAAACAAGTTCTTGCTGTGATACTTGGTGGTGGCGCGGGTTCGCGTCTCTTCCCGTTGACGCAGCAACGTTCGAAACCAGCCGTGCCGCTAGGCGGAAAATACAGATTGATTGATATTACTGTTTCCAACTGCATCAACTCGGGAATTCACTACATTTATGTTCTCACGCAATTCAATTCGGCGTCGCTGAACCGGCATATTGCGCGAACCTATCGCTTCAGCAGGTTTTCCGATGGATTCGTGGAAATTTTGGCCGCCGAACAAACTCCCGAAAACAGAAACTGGTTTCAGGGAACCGCCGATGCCGTGCGCCAGGTGTTGATGCATATTGAAGATTTCAATCCGGGCGAAGTCGTCATTCTTTCCGGCGACCATCTGTACCAGATGGACTACAGCAAATTTTTGGCGCATCACCGCGCAACCAATGCCGATGTGACGATTTCCGTCATTCCCACAGATCATTCGCGTGCTTCCAGCTTTGGGCTGTTGAAAACGGATGATACGGGAAAGATTACGGAGTTTCGCGAAAAGCCGACAGGTGACCAACTTGAAACGATGCGTGTGGACACATCCAAGCTCGGTTTAAGCGAGGAAGAAGCTGAACAGCGTCCCTTCATTG
The DNA here is from genome assembly GCA_964639915.1 of uncultured Heliomicrobium sp. Lineage (GTDB taxonomy): Bacteria > Acidobacteriota > Blastocatellia > RBC074 > RBC074 > RBC074. Next base: position 4,467 of record CAZXHW010000353.1, on the reverse strand, counting down.
CTTCCATGGGCGTTTACGTTTTCAAGTATTCAGCGTTGCGCGAAATGTTGAAAGGAACAGCGTACACGGACTTTGGCGGCGAAATCATTCCGGCAGCCATCGGCAAATACAATGTTCAAGGGTATCTGTTTGATGGGTATTGGGAAGACATCGGAACCATCCGTTCGTTTTACCACGCGAATCTGGATATGGCTTCGATCGTGCCCAAATTCAATTTGTTTGATGCCGACGCGCCGATTTTTACTCGTCCCAGGTATTTGCCGAACACAAAGATTCAAGGCTCCTGCTCGATTTCCAACTCCTTGATTCCCGAAGGCTGCATTTTGAACTCGGTTTCAATCAGCCGATCGGTGCTTGGCGTGCGCTCGCGCATCGAAGGCGGGTCAGTAGTCGAAAACACGTTGATGATGGGTGCAGACTATTATCAAACCCTGGCTGAACTGGCCAATGACCGCAAAGATGGTTTGCCGTGGGTTGGAGTTGGAGAAAACACCATCGTTCGCAACGCCATCATTGATAAAAACGTCCGCATCGGATCAAACGTCCGCATTTTGAACGAAGCCGGATTGCAAGAACACGATGGCGGCAATTACTTCATCCGGGAAGGCATCACCATCATTCCCAAAAACGCAGTAATCACCGACGGCACTATCATCTGATTATGCTTCGCTATTACTGGACACTTGTCGTCGTTGTTTTGCTGTTTCTGTTCATTGGCGTTCCGATTGTTATCCTCGGTTACCTGCTGCGGCGATTGTTCGGCGTCGAAGACTTTGTTCATCCCTTTGCCAAATTCGGCTGCAAAGTGTGGATCCGGTCATTTGGTGCACGCGTTCATGTCAGCGGCCAGGAACATCTAGTTCCTGGCCAGGCTTATGTTTTCGCTTCCAATCATCAGAGCAATGTTGACCCGCCTTTTCTGTTTGCCTATTTGGGGCCAATTACCGGTGCAATTGCCAAAAAAGAACTGACGAAGTTTCCTGTCATGAAACAAGGCTTTCCGCTGGCGCACGTCGTGCCAATAGATCGCAGCAATCGCGAAAGCGCAATTGAAAGTACGCGGCGCGGTGCGGCGGAATTGAAAAAAGGCTACAGCTTGATGGCGTTTCCCGAAGGGACGCGAACCGTTGATGGGCGCGTGAAGGAATTCAAGAAAGGCGTTTTCTTCATGGCCATCGAAGCTGGCGTGCCGGTTGTTCCTGTCGTCGTCAATGACACGCGGCTGGTGTGGCGAAAAGGCGGCAACGTTATTACCCCCGGCGACATTTACCTGGAAATTCTGCCACCGGTCAGCACAGACGGATACAACGAGGACAACATTGAAGAGTTGGTCGAACGAGTCCGCAGCCAGATTGTTCCGCGCGTCAGAACGGATTGATTTAACGGGCCGGATACAAGTGATAAAGCATCAGGTACACAACCACGCCAGTCACTGAAACATACAGCCATAGTGGAAGGGTCCATCTGGCAATTCGACGATGCTGGCCAAAGTTTCCCTTCAAGGCTCTTGCAAATGTCACAAAGATCATTGGCACAATCACCACAGCCAGAACCGTGTGTGTCAGCAGAATGGAGAAGTACAGAGTCCTGACTGCGCCTTGTCCCTGAAACTTCACGGAGCCGACGTTGAAGTGGTAAATCAGGTACGAAGTCAAAAACAGCGTCGAAGTCGTGAAAGCGCCGACCATGCAATTGCGGTGCGCCGTTCTGTTTTTCTGTTTGATAAAAACATAGCCGATGGTCAGCAGGATTGCGCTGATGCTATTTAGGATTGCGTTGAGTGTTGGAAGGTCTGAAATTGACATAAGAATTGTGTGCAGGATGACGATATTTGAAAACCAAACGAACGACGCCGCCAATGATGGCCAGCGCCGGAATTAACAAAATCAGGACTGCAATGTTGAGTGTGCCGGAAAGCTCGGCGGCGTTTTCAGCTCCGGCGATATTTGTTTTGCACATTGCGCACTGCGCGAAAGCTGTCGCCGTCGTAGTTAGCAGAGCAAATGAAAGCCTGATCGCTGTTTTTGTTTGCGTGGAAATAAGTTTCACCACAAAAGGCACAAGCCGCGCAAAATGCGTGGCGGCCAATTTTGTGTCTTTTGTGCTTTTTGTGGTTCGCATTTTTTTTCAGTACTTGCCCATCAAGCCCCGCGTTCAACGGCGAACAATCGCCATTCGCCCAAATTGCCCTTCAAAACCTGAGAGCCGCGTTCCGCGAACTGAATGCCGGAACCGGCGACCAGATCTTTAACCGTGCTGGAAGCCAGAATTTCACCAAGTTTTGCCTGAAGGGCGACTTGTCTGGCAATTTCCACCGCCAGACCGCCCACCTTGTCATTGACCACGTCACATTCGCCGGTATGCAGCCCGGTTTGCAGCTTGATTCCCATTCGCATTGCCGAAGCGCGAATGGCGGCTGCCGCGCGAATTGCCCTGGCTGGGCCGTCGAAGGTGGCAAGCAAGGAATTGCCGTTGATTTCAACCGTGCGGCCTTTGAACATTTCGACTTCTTTTTTGACAAAGGAATGATGCCGCGCCAGCAGATCGTTCCATTGGTGATCGGTGGCATTGTCGTTGGCAACTTGCGCGACCAGCACCGTTGCCAGCACGCGGTCTATTTCCGTCGAATGGCGCATGCCGGTCAGAAACTCTTCAATCTCGTCCAGAATTTCTTCCTGGTCACCGACAAACGGCAAATGATCAACGCCTGGCAGTTCGACGAACTTTGCGCCGGGAATGTTTTCGGCCAGATAGCGGCCTTCGGCAATATCAAATAACTGGTCGCCTGTGCGGTGAATCACCAGGGTTGGAACACGAACCGTAGGCAGCACATGACGGATATCAATTTCAGAGTTCATCTTGGTCAACGTCAATGCCGCGCCGGGGCTTGCGCCGCGTCGTAAATATGCTGCCCACCAATCGCGGAACGCGGGGTCGTTGGCCACACTTGGCGCGCGTTTTTCCAGCCCGATTGGGCCGCCCCAGTGGCGACGCATCACTTCGAAAAACTCTTCTTGTTCGGCTTCCGTTGGTCCCCAGGGATAGCCTTCGCCTTTCAACCGGCGCGCATAACAACCGATCATCACCATCGCAATGGTCTTTTCCGGATATGTGGCCGCAAACAGGCTGCACATAGGGCCGCCTTCGGAAATTCCGCAAAGCACTGCGCGCTCGCTGCCGACGGCTTCCATCACGGCGCGCACATCGTCCATCCGCTGTTCCAGCGTCGGAAGTTGGTCCAGCGGAACGCGATCTGACAAACCCGTGCCGCGTTTATCGAATAAAATGACGCGAGAAAAAGTCGCCAGCCGCCGCAGAAATCGCGCGAACGATGGCTCGGTCCAAAAATATTCCAGATGCGAAATCCAACCCATCACAAATACCAGGTCCAGCGGAGCATCGCCTACGACCTGATATGCAATGTTGACTTCGCCGCTGCGCGCGTAATGGACTTCCGGGATTTCGAATTCGGCTTCGCTGGCCGTGATGTGTTTGCGCGCTCCGTGCGTGGTGACGCCAACAACGTCGGTCAAGGCGGGAACGCCGACTTCTTCAGATCTTTTGTCTTTGACAATCTCATTCGCCCACGAATCCCCAAGCCGCGAACGAGCGTCAAGCTCCTGTTGCAGGCTTTTCAGGTCCAGGTGAAGGTCTTTGATGGTTTGGTATCGCTCTTCGCGGTCCTTGCGTAACGCTTTGCCGACAATGCGTTCCAGTTCCGTCGGAATGTTCAAGCTTTGCGACAGGCGCGCCGGGTCACGGTCAAGGATGGCGACAATCACGTCACTGGTGGTGGCGCCTTCAAAGGGCGCTCGCCCTGCCAGCATTTCGTAAAGCACAACGCCCAGGCTGAAAACATCGCTGCGCGTGTCCACCGAATATCCGCGAGCCTGTTCCGGCGACATGTAATTCACAGTGCCCATCACAATGCCGGGGTCCGTGTTGAGCTGAACCGCGTTGGTAGATTCGGCTTTCAGCGGCGACGCTTGTGTAGGTTTGGCCAACCCGAAGTCCAACAATTTCAGGTATCCGTCCGGTCGCAGCATGATGTTTTCGGGTTTGACGTCGCGATGGATGATTCCCGCTGTATGTGCTGCAGTCAGCGCATTGGCCAATTGCGTGGCGACATTCAACGCCAGATGGACTTTCATTCGCCCGGCAGCCAGTTGGTGGCGCAGCGTTTTGCCCTCGATATATTCGGTTGCGATGTAATGAATGCCTTCAACTTCGCCGACTTCGTGGATGGTGATGATATTCGGGTGATTGAGCGAACTGGCGGCTTTGGCTTCGCGCATAAAGCGGCGCAACCAATCAGCATTTTCCGTATATCGTTCGGATAAAAGTTTGAGTGCGACTTTGCGTCCCAGCAAGGTGTCTAGCGCCAGGTAAACTTCGCCCATGCCGCCTGCGCCAATCAGCGACAGGATTTCATACCGGCCAAATTTCATGCCGGGAGCGATGTGGGCG
>CAZXHW010000352.1:0-8022 GCA_964639915.1 uncultured Heliomicrobium sp. | reverse complement strand
GACTGGACAACCGCCAACCGCAGTAACAGGGCAACGTTTTCAACGTTTTTTCACGGAATGCTGGCTGAAGGAATTTACCTTGCCCCCTCGCAGTTTGAAGCCGGGTTTGTTTCAATCGCCCACAGCGAGGAAATTATTGAGCGCACCATTGATGCTGCTCAAAAAGCAATCAAGCAATTGTGAATTGTCTCCGCTAACTAAACCTACGGCTTAACACAAAAATGCTACTTCCGTTACTAAAGGTGTTACTTTTGCTCTGCCTTGTGGTGGCGGGAGTAGTCATTCAGCAGCATCCATCACTTGCCAATACAGGTGCAAGAAAGCCTCAATCCAGCAACCCTGTGGAAAAAGAGCGCGATCGCCTGTACGCGCGCCAACAATTCACTAAGAATTTTCGGGACCTGCAATTAACGAGTCAAAACCTGCTCAAGGAGCATGAAGAAAAACGCCTTAACCCGGAACGGCTGAACAAAAGTGTCCGCATCATCAATAAAGCCGCAAAAGCTTTACGCTCCCTGATGGCTTTGGGCGACCTGGCACAACCACTCAAGATAGACAAAGAAATCAAGACTCCGCAGCAGTTTGATAGCTCTATCCGTCGCCTGGCGAAACATATCTACGATTTTGCCCACAATCCAATTCACCAGAGCAACAAAGTCTTCAACACGGATCAGGCTCAACAAGCACAAACTGACTTACTGGCAATCATTGATTTATCAAAAGCAATTCAGAATAAGGCCAAGGGTTATGTATTTGCACCGGCAGTGCAACAATAATTGCGGACTTTCCCACAACTTCAACGCCAATATTTTACTAGAACTATTGTTAATGGTTAATTGTCCCAACTTTTATCAAGGATGGTTTTATATTGGAACCCGCTACCACTGACAGCAGCTTAGTCCTCTTCACTTCCCGATAAACGCTTTACAATCAGCCACATCCTACAACCCTGTCAGTCCGAACCTACCGTAATGCGAGCCTCATTCTCAGCACACAATTAAATGTACTCTCTTATCGCTTAAAATTAGAAGCAGGTATTGACGGTTAACAATAACGTGCATACACTCCAACGCGTCGGCATTGAACTTCTACCGACAAGTCTTCAAACGTATTACCAATAAATTTTAAGCAGCATTGCTGAGATGAATTCACGGTACTGAGTAGTTTTCATTTACTGCCAAGGGTGGCTTGAGCGCCTGAAGTGAAGCTATAACGCCATGGTACTTTGAATACCATGCTATCTCTGCAAGGTCCTTGAAAACAGAGACTTTTACCCTGGTCTCGATTGCATCCCAGGATTTTTCGGCTATTTTGCCGATTTGCGTGCGAGGTCGCTGATCACCAAGCAACCGAACAAACACGTTTCTCACACATTACCTTTCCTCAGGTCACACCTTGTCTAAGCTACCAGCGTTCCGACCGCTCACTCTATGCTCATTTTCATTCCTGGCAATGTTCGCTCGTCCCAGCACATTGCTTCCTGACCCCATCCAACGGCCTCGTGCGCATTATTGAGTAACAAACTGGTGCTATGCAATTTATCGTTATTTTGTGGAATTTTCCCCACCGTCGCGCCAGCAGGGTAGTGTGGGGTGGCGTGGCGGCGATTACGGATGAGGTTAGCTAGCAGGGGAGCAAACCTCATCCGCTTTTTTATTTAGTTACCAGTCTGCCGATCCAGGTAATCTACCAACACATTCGCCATTACTTTGACACCTATCACCAAACTATCTTCATCTATGTCGAACTCAGGGGTGTGAATCATGGCAGTAATTCCCCTGGACTTGTTTCCTACCCCGAGAAAATAAAAGAACCCTGGAATAACTTTCTGGTAGGCTGAAAAATCTTCAGCTCCCATTTGCGGCCTGGGATAAGTAATCCCCTTATCGCCAAGAATCCTTTTCAAAACTGGCAATGTAGCTTCAACCAGTGCAGGATCGTTGTAGGTAACTGCATTATTGCTGCCAAACTCAATTTCATAACTTGCGCCATAAGCCGAAGTTACTCCTGCGAGAGTTTGTTTCATCATCTGAATCGCGTTAGCGCGAACGTCTTCGTTGAGCGTGCGCATTGTGCCTTCAAGCTTTACCTCGTCGGCAATGATATTGAAACGATTGCCACCGTGGATGCTGCCAAGGGTGATAACTAGCGGTTCCTGAGTATTGATACGGCGACTGCGAATAGTTTGCAGCGCCGAAATGCACTCGGCAGCAACGACTACAGTGTCAATTCCATCGTGCGGATAAGCTCCGTGAACTTTTTTGCCGCGGATCGTAATCGAAAAACGATCCGATGAAGCCATCGCCGGTCCGGAATTCACTCCAATCTGGCCGACTTCAATGTTCGGCATTACGTGCAGCCCGAAAATTGCCGATGGACGCGGATTTTCCAAACAGCCTTCTTCGATCATAAATGGGGCGCCGCCCTTTTCACCAAGCGGTGCGCCTTCTTCCGCAGGCTGGAAGATGAATTTAATGGTGCCCCGGATCTGGTCGCGCATTTTGCTCAGCACCTCGGCAACACCAAGCTCTATGGTCATGTGAGCGTCATGGCCACAGGCGTGTTTGACGCCGTCGTTTTTCGATTTGTAGGGGACATTGATGGTTTCCTGAATTGGCAGCGCGTCCATATCGGTTCTGACAGCGACCACACCGCCTGGCAGCTTCCCTTTCAATAAAGCCACGATGCCGTTTTTACCCACGCCGGTTTTGACTTCGTCCAATCCAAGCGCACGAAGTTTTTCGGCGACAACTTTCGCGGTTCGCTCTTCGCGGTTTGAAAGTTCGGGGTTCACGTGAAAATCTCGCCGTTGTTCGACCAGTTTCGAACGCAGGCTTTCAGCAGCGCGAGCGATTTCCTGCTCACGGCTGTCAGCGGCGACCACACTTGCTCTGAATGTAGCAACACACCCAATCGCCACAAACACGACGACCAGCAAAACCAAAACCAGCTTCAGCCTCATAAAATGCCTCCGATGTTGTTAAGTATCCGGTAGAAATCCCGGAAGTTCACGGTACCCGAAGTCTCCAAGAATGGTCAAAGTGCCTCAACTAGGCACGAAAAACTTACCAGGCGCAGGTTGGACAAACTCAGTTGCCGAAGCAACAATACCTGTTCAATCAAAACGAACTTAAACGATCTGCAAGATTGAGGAAACCGGTATGCCCGAATTCAAAGAGATCATTTACGAAATCAGGAACGGCGGAGCTTTCATTACGCTGAATCGCCCGGACAAACGAAATGCGCTGAACGATCAATTGATTGCAGACCTGGGCCAGGCAATCGCAGAAGCCGAAGCTGATCAACAAGTTCGGGTGATTGTGCTGCGCGGCGCAGGCAAAGATTTCTGTGCCGGAGCCGACTTGTCGCAACTGGAAAAGTCTGCGCAAGCTTCAATCATCGAAAACATCGAAGGCGCAACCGAAATGGCCGATTTGTTTATTTCGATGAGGAAGCTGAAAAAGCCCATTATCGCGGCGGTTCATGGCCGAGCGTTGGCAGGCGGCGCTGGACTGGCTTCGGCTTGCGATATGGTAATTGCGGCCAGGTCAGCGCAGTTTTGTTACACCGAAACCAAAATCGGTTTTGTGCCAGCGATGGTGATGTCCATCGCGCGGCGCAATCTAGGCGAAAAGCGGGCATTTGAGATTCTGGCGACGGCCAAACTGTTTTCGGCTGATGAAGCCGCCGCAATCGGTTTTATCAACCGGGTTACCGACGACGCTGACTTTGAAGCCGAAGTCGAAAAGTTCGCTGCCGAAGTCGCAGCGTTGAGTCCTTCGGCGTTGATGTTGACAAAATATCTGCTTTACCAAATTGATACCATGAGCTTTGAGCAAGCTGTCCGTGCGGGAGTTGACGTGAACGTCATTGCCCGTCTGACCCCGGATTGCCAAGCCGCTGTGCGAAAGTTTTTGAGCAAATCCTAAAATGAGTTTTTCACCGACCGAAACTGCAAAATCCGAAACGTATACTTTCAAAACCAAAATCGTGCTTGTGGGCGTAGCGATGGCTCTGCTGGCCGCTTCGCTGGAAGGCACAGTCGTCGGCACCGCCATGCCCACCGTAATTGCCAGCTTGGGCGGGATCGAAATCTATAGCTGGGTTTTTGCCGCATACATTCTGGCTTCAACGGTGATGACGCCGATTTGGGGCAAGATGGCAGACCTGATTGGCCGGCGCCCGGCTATGTTCGGAGGTCTGGCGCTGTTTATGATCGGCTCGGTTCTGTCCGGCGCGGCGCAGTCCATGCCCCAACTGATCGCCTTTCGCATCATTCAGGGACTTGGAGCGGCAGCGCTATTCCCAATTGGAATGACGATTGTTTCTGACCTGCTGACGATGGAACAACGCATGAAAATGATTCCCTTGTTCAGCAGCATGTGGGGAATTGCCAGTTTGATCGGGCCGACCATCGGCGGTTATTTGACCGAATATACACGTTGGTCATGGCGATCTTGTTTTTACGTCGTTCTGCCTTTCGGTGTGCTGTCGCTGGCGATGATTCGATGGGCGTACAGCGAAAAATACGAACGGCGTCAAAACATCTCCTTTGATTATGCAGGCACGGCGACGTTGACGGTGGCGTTGACCTTGTTGCTGGTCATTGTCGAACGCGGCGCGGAATTTTCGTGGGCATTAACGGCTGGCTTTTCTGTTGTCGTCGCACTTTCCACATTCGCCTTTATTCGCATAGAGCAAAAGCACCAAGAGCCCCTGTTACCGCTGGAACTGTTCCGCCAACGGTTTGTACTGATCACCATTCTGCACGGAGCGTTCGTGATGATGGCGCTGATCGGCACGATGTCGTTTCTGCCGCTGTTCGTGCAGGCGGTCATCGGAACCAACGCAGCGGAGGCGGGAAAAATCCTGACACCGTTTATCTTGCCGTGGGTGATTACGGCGGCAGTCGGCGGCAGGTTGGTTTTGCGATTCGGCTATCGGCTGCCAGTGATGGCTGGAATGGTTATGCTGCTGATCGGCGCGATTTTGCTGGCGATGGTTTCGGTAGAAACAACTCGCGCTGGTTTGTCGCTGGCTGTGATCTTTATGGGAAGCGGCGGCGGATTAACCGTGGCGACGTTGATGATTGGCGCGCAACACAGTGTCCCGCGCACACAAATCGGCGTCGCGACAGCAGCGGTTCAATTTGCACGCAACATCGGAGCCGCTTTTGGCGCTGGCGTGATGGGCGCGCTGATGAATTGGAGCTTGAAACATTCATTGGCCTCGGCAACGGGCGAACTCGCGCATTTTTCCGAAAGCCATCAGATTGCTTCTATCATTCGCCCTGAAACTCGCGCCTCTTTGTCGGCAAGCGCTGCGGAGTTTTTGAGAAATGCGCTCGCGAACTCGCTCCGCCTGGCGTTTATCTTTGTGTTGGTGGCTGTCATTGCCGCAACCATCATTGCCTTGCTGATTCCACGCGGCGGAGCCCACGATCTGGCGCACCAGGAACATCAAGATGAAGCAGTAAATGAACAAACCTCAGCCGGTTTGGCAGAAATGTGAAAAATACGCCCAGAAAAACTTTTGCTTGTTGAAAAAAGTGCTAACAAAACTCCTGACACGGTCGTTATGACGGAAGCACATGGCAACCCAACAACCTTTTAACCAGGAGTAAACCAATGAAATCAAGAATCAGCACGACCATTTTCACCGCTTTGGCTCTTTGTCTTTTGACAGCTTTTGCCTCAGCCCAGACCAAGCAAGCGAATCTGACCGGAACCTGGAAAATGAACGCTGAAAAGAGCAAGTTTGAGCGCGATGGACCGTCCGCCATCACCATCAAATTTGATCACAAAGACAATTCGCTGGCCGAAACCTTGACGCTCACTCACGATGGCAGCGATCGTTCACTTGATCTGAAATACACCACTGATGGCAAAGACACGTCTCAGGATTTGATGGGGCAACCTGCACAAGTGGCGGTCAAATGGCAATCTGATAGCTGGCTGATCGAATGGAAAGCCGAAGGCAGAAGTTTTGTCCGCAAATTGACGCTTTCCGCCGATGGTAAAACTATTACCATGATCGTCACGCAAACTTCGCCGGATGGCACGGCCACAGACAACGTGGTGCTTGAAAAACAGGAAGCCAAATAACTCGCAAACCCACTTCCAATTTTTACCAGAAAGAGCCAGATTGTATGATCTGGCTCTTTCTTTTTCTCAAACCTGCCCAAATTTCCCCTGATTCCCTGCCTATTCTCTGAAATCTACGTTGACAGTACTATGTAGCAACCGATATAAGCAGAAAACGAAATAGCAATTCAACAATCGGAGTTTACCCATGGGCAAAAGTTTTCTTTCGTTTGCGGCGGCTGTGATTTTGCAGGCGCTGGACAACGGCTATCAGTATGGATTCGACATTATGGACGTAACCGGCTTGCCGAGCGGCACGGTGTATCCGGCGCTCAGGCGGCTGGAAGAAAACGGTTACGTACATTCCAAGTGGGAAAAACACGCCATTGCGCAAGAAGAAGCGCGGCCACCACGCAAATACTATGAACTGACCCGCGAAGGCCGTGATGCCTTGGCCGATGCGCGCAGCCGGTACCGCCTGCTGGAACAAACCCAGGCTCCCAAAACCGACAAACCCAAAACTTCGCGCGCCTGAGATATTGGAATGCACGACCGTCGAACCCAGCATCCAAGACTGCATTTATTTCTGATCCGCTTGATTGGCGTGATCGTGCCGCAAAGCTTGCGCGCAGATTGGCGGCAGGAATGGGAAGCCGAATTGCGGTATCGCGAAACCTTGCTGGCGGGATGGGATCAGCTCAACAGGCGCAACAAACTCGATTTATTGCAGCGCTCACTGGGAGCGTTTTGGGATGCGCTGCTATTGCAACCACGGAGATTGGAGGACGAAATGTTTCAAGACCTGCGCTACGGCGCGCGAATGCTGCTCAAACAACCCGGCTTTGCATTGGTCGCGGTGCTTTCGCTGGCGCTGGGCATCGGAGCCAATACGGCAATATTCAGTTTACTGGACGCCGTATTGCTTAAATCACTACCCGTGCAGGAACCGGAAAAGCTGGTGCTTTTTGGCAAGGCCGGAGACAGCGGGCAGACCAACAGATTTCCCAACCGAAGTTGGGACCTTTTCTCGTACCCTTTTTACCAGGAAGTGCGGCAACACAACGAGGCTTTTACCGAAGTGGCGTCACTGCTGAGCATGCCCTGGAGCGTGCATGGCACGATTACTGGTCAAGCGAGTGGCGACTTGCGGCAGTTACAGGTTCAGTTGGTTTCCGGCACATATTTTTCGGTGCTGGGCGTCAATGCTGCCTTGGGGCGGTGCTTCACGGATGCAGATGATCAAACGCCCGGCGGACATCCGGTCGCCGTGGTCAGTAATGCCTGGTGGGAACGCAACCTCAGCAGCGATCCGTCGGCAATCGGCAAAACCATTACGATAGATCAAACGGCCTACACAATTATTGGCGTCGCTCCCAAAGAGTTCTTTGGTACCACAGTCGGGCAGGCACCCGACTTATGGGTTCCATTAGCGATGGAAGCACAATTACCGCCTGTGTATTGGAACGGTCGAACCAACAAAGAACATCAATCGCTGTATCTGATTGGCCGCCTGAAAAACGGCGTGAGTTCCCAGCAGGCGAGCGTCGCCGTAAATCTGCTGTTCAAACAATCTTTGCATGAACAGGCTGGGACACAGGCGTCACCAGAACGTTTGCGAGACATCCAACAGGCCAGCATTGAATTGACACCCGCTGGCAAGGGCTTGGCAGGCTTGCGCGATCAGTTTTCCCTTTCCTTGAAAATCCTGATGGCCGTGGTTGGCTTGGTGCTGCTGATTGCCTGCGCCAATGTGGCGAATCTTTTACTGGCGCGCGCCGCCAATCGGCAAAAAGAGTTTGCCGTGCGTTTAGCCTTGGGCGCGGGGCGTTTACGACTTGTCCGCCAGTTGCTGACCGAAAGCGTCTTGCTCGCCGGATTGGGCGGATTGCTGGGAGTTACCCTGGCTTGGTGGGGCAGCCGGTTGCTGTTGGTGTGGGCT
>CAZXHW010000351.1:0-8022 GCA_964639915.1 uncultured Heliomicrobium sp. | reverse complement strand
TTTGGCCTGTAGATTCCGATGTCACTGCCGTGTTGATGACAGACTTTCACCAAAAGCTCAAAACAAATTCTGCATCACAGGCGTTGAGGCGTGCACAACTCGGTTTGTTGCATCATGTCAACCCGCAGTATCGCCGTCCATACTATTGGGCCGCCTTCAGCACATTTGGCGGGGATGTCTTATGAGTGTTGCGATTGTATGTACGGGACAGTGCGATGCGCTACGGGGAGCGGTAGCGACTTGGTACCTAAAAAGTTACGCACACGAATAACCAGGTCGCTACCGCTCCCCGTACTACATCGGGAGCAGCGACGCATTACTTTATATGCAAGTTGTCTTGTGGGTGCGTGCAATGAGTACGCACTCTAATCCGAAAGCTTTAAATTCATAACCAAGAGGAACAAACAATGACCAACACAATCCCAGAAAACCCTGCAGCCAAAATCATCATTGATGGTCTTTTTGCTTTTTGCCTGAACCCAAAAAAACGCCAGATGGAATTGGGCGTTTATGAATTTGCTGACGAGCATAATTTCTCAATCCAAATCACCAAGCGCCTACGAGAAACGGATGAGTTGGTGGGAGAAAAGTGGGAGATTAACCCACCGCGCGGTGGCAGCCATTTACAAGACATTTCGATCAAGGTGAAAAATCGTCCCAGCGATCTGGAGATTTATCAGAACGATGCGCTAGGGGAAGACGTGTTTCTGAGCGACCCGACGACATTGGGCGACGTCAACCCGGAAGATTACGAAAATAAGTGTGATTTCCGCTGGGTGATTGACCTGGAAGGTGCGCGCTATCACAACCGTAAACTTGTTAAGACGCCGGGCACTTTGACGCGCAGGATCAGAATTCCCAACGGAGTTGCTTCGACTTTTGAGATTGGACCACGCGAGATAAAAATGGCCTTTCCCGAAGCGGCTCGCCTAGCTAACCGGAAACTGGGATTAAAACGTTGCTATGTAGCTTCCCAGGTGGCGGTTGATCTGGTTGCCGATTCAGCGGAAGAACAGGTGGTGATTGCTTACAACGCTGGCGCGCCAGATACGCGCAACAAGCTTACCCTGACACCCTCGGACGATTTCTATTATGAAATTCTGCTCCATAATAACTGTCAGCGGGCCGATAACGCTGACAAGCATTTCAGTGATTTTCAGCATTATTACAACGTCTTTGCCGAAGTTGCGGCGGACGAACGGATTGACTTTGCGCCGTTCGCCAAGGGAACAGGAAACAAAACCTCTCCGTGTGACCTGATCTTTTTGGGGCAACACGAAGAGTTATAAACTACCAGAGTCTGTACGGCACAAGTTTCTTGGCCTGACTTGCGCCGTATCGCTATTGAACCATCAGTCAACCACGGGAGGAATTATGCCGCCAATCGATAGTTTTCCTTATCACAGACAAGATGATGAAACGATGTGTGGTCCAGCCTGCGCACAAATGGTTCTGAGTCACTTGAAAACGACACAAACGTGGCAACAAGGTGAACTTAATTCAGACGCTAAGAAATTAGTCGCTGCTGCAAACCAAACTTGGGAAAAATATGTTGCTGACGCCTGGGCGACTAGGCCAGATCAACTGAAACATACTCTGGGACTACGCCAAAACTTATTCAATGTTGCCTTTGAGGCATATTACAACGGTAAAATTAAAGACAGTAGCCAGGGTATTGGATATTTGTCGTGGTTGAGGAAACGCATTAATGACTCCAAGTACCAGACTTACCCTATCGTTCCAGTGCATGGCGCGTTTTACTATAAGCCGCAACTCAGTGGACTCATCGAGGCTCAAGGCTACAGCAATATTGTGACCAATGACCCGAAAAGCAATTACGACGCGCATTGGGTCGTCATGTTTAAGCACGATAGCAATGGGTTTTTGGCCAATGATCCATTCTTCCCGTTGACCAAAGGTGCGGTAGAGCATGCACCTCAAGACGCCTGTAAAACAGTTCTGATTCACGTCAATGGCATTAATGATGGCAGTGATAAAGATATTGGTGATTACAATTTTCCGGCGATTAATCGAACAGCAGTTTCATGGGGTTCTTCTCCTAAAGGAAACCCTATAGGACGCATCGGCTCGCCGCCTCCCACTGAAGAATCCCCAATTCAGCCTCCGCTGCTGCCGCCTCCGCCGTTACCGATGATGTCGTTCGATGCCACAAATAAGGTTTTCTTCAGGGATATTACGGAAAAATCGGTGCGCGACCAAATGGAAAGTTTTGGTTTGTTTACCAGGACACCTTGTAATGCATACCTGAGCGGAACCACTTTCGGCACGCCACGATTGGTACGCCGCCTAGACGTGATTGGCCGGGATTATTACCTTATTCCTATGTTGAAGCCCGATGGCAATAGCACGGCCATGGTGCGTGTGGATGCGCCAACAGGAACGTACTTGGACTCGCTGTACTACTCCGAAAACCCATTCATCTTTGATAAAAGCCAGCTTCAGCAAGCGTGGATGCAATCCATAACTCAGTTACTGACTAATTTTGATAAAAAGCTGGGAGTCCCCTTTGCCAATCAAATCAAAGAGCCCGCGACGGAAATGGTTTGGCTACCGTGCAAAGAATCGCGTTCGGCCTTTTTCCCTTTTTACGTTATCAAAGTGCCGGAGGTTAAGACGCCGACGATGCGTTTTCTGGTACGTGCTGACTGGAGAATTTTTCTGAAGCTGACTTATTGAAGCCAAAGATGTAGAACCCTGGCTCAGCAAATAGAAAGTTAAGTCAAACCAAAGTCCTTCTAAAGGGGAAAACCAGTAAACGTACCGTGATGTTTTGCGAGTTGCGGACATACCTTAATAGAAGCAGGGGCCAGCAATGACGGTTGCGACCCAGCCTCTTCATTGTTTAGCAGTGATTGGCTGAAGTCCAGAAGGCGAAGTTGCCGGTTCCTGTTTCTAAAAATGTCTTTTCTTTCAAGATTTCATTTCTGCGGCTTAGAGGCGCAGGAAAAGAACAACGCAATTTGGTTGAGGGGAAACCAAAATTGCTTGCCGCCTTCGTGCGGTAAGCCTCAGCAAAAAGGAGTTCGCAATGGCAAATTAGCAATATGAAAATAACCACGGAAGAATTACACGAATCTATCCGCACACTGACAAGCTATATTTTCGATTTGGTGGGAAAGCTTCAGAAGTAAAAACTGACATGAATCCGAAGGATGGTTATTACTTCATCCCGGTCACTCATCCAAATTACAAGGCATTGGCTGACCTCTTATACCTTGCCGCCGAACATGATTGGAACATCTTTGCTCGTCCGAAAGAGGCATTGACTACGGATGGATATGCGGAAGTCACCTACCTGGTGCAAGATTTCGTTCGGCCATAAATCCTCCATTAGTCAGTGTTTTTGACTGTTCGGGCCCTCACGCTTTTGCTCGCCTTTTCAAGAAAGTTGGGCGGAAGCGTGACAGGCTGTTTTTGTTTGAACGCTTATGGTTTTGCGTCCCGGCCAATGAAATGCTTGTTTGCAAAATAGAACGGCGCGGTGTTTGCGCCTGAACTGTACCCAAACTTGCCCTCAGCCTTTTTTTCTACCTTAACGAAAATCAGAGATACCTGCCGTGATGTTTTGCGCGTTGCAGACATACGTCAGTGGAAGCAAGAGTAAGTCTGTGGGAATCCGCAATTTCAGGTAGGAGTTGTTTGTCCTGAATTCAGCAGACTTCTAGGAGCCAGGGCAGGGGAGATGCAAACTTGACTGTGAATCGGCCACGGTATCGAAAGTACAAAGCTTGAGCCGCGTCGAATGCATTACTTATAAATTGTCGCCATCAAGCCAATTGACAATTTCTGTCCTGTAGAAAGGGCTTCGCCACTGAAGCCGTTTAGCAAACGCCCATACTTTCAAACTCTTTCCAGCTTGCCAGGAATTTCTGGCGCTTTCGCAAAGTAAAACACAAGGGGGAATATCATGCGTTCAACGTTCGTTCTATTGAGCCGCTTGGCCTCGATTCTTTTTTTGATTGGTTCATCGCTGTATGCGCAAACACAGCCGCGACAACAGGCTCCGAGAACCAGGTCAGATAATTACCTTGACCTTCGTGCGAAATATCTCGATGGGCTCAATAAAACGGAAAGGGAGCGTCAACTCCGGAAACCCGCAGGGAATATGCGCTCTGAAGACCTAGATGAACTTGAGTTTGAACGTTGGGATCGCTACTGGCGTGATCATCTGAATGCAAGTTCGAAAGAGCCAGGCAAGATGGCTGACATGCGGCAGCACTATGCTGATCAAAAGATGGCTGCACAGCGCAAGGGCCAGGGCAACCAAACCATTCAATCTACTGGACTGGTTTGCGCTTCGACAGGTTTAGGCAACTGGACTTTACTGGGGCCGAGTACTTATGCAGCGCCTATCATTGGAAAAGTGACGAGTGTCTATACTGATCCGGCCAATCCCAACACAGTGTATGCCGGGGCTTCGGAAGGTGGGTTGTTCAAGACTGTAAATAACGGAGCTTCGTGGACGAACCTGACTGACGCTTCACACTTTCCGGCGCTAGGGGTCACTAGCATCGCAGTGCATCCCACAACGCCCACGACAATTTACATCGCCACGCGTGGTGGCGGCGATTACGGCTTCGGCATCCTCAAATCAACCGATGGCGGCACCACATGGCAGGAAGTATTTACGTTGGCTACATTTGACAACCAGGCGAACTACAACATCGGCGAGGGATCGTTCGTTACCAAGCTAATGTTACATCCGCAGAATCCGAACTATGTCTACGCATTGGCCAGACATTACGTATTTCGCTCGACCGATGCCGGAGCCACCTGGCAGAAAGTGCATGAGATTCCAGTGCCTGTTTCCAACCCCGACGGCTGCGGTTATCGCCTGGTGGATATTGACATCATTGAGGGATCGTCCGGAGTAGATTCTTCGCACGTTATCGTCTCGACGGTGCGTAGCGCCTGGCTCGGCATTGCGAATTCCCCCTGTGGTACGGCGAAGGTCTTCATTTCCTCTCCCCAGGGAAATGTTCCCGGAGGAGGCGCACTTGGGACGTTCACTGAGATCACCAGTTCTATTGTTGGAGGTGATTATGCTAACCGGATTGCCACTGCCATCCAGCCAAACAACAGCAATGAGTTTTTCGTCGGTTATGAAAACATGAGCACGCAACACTTCGTGATCAAGAAATACAATCTGGGAGGCACGACCTCAGTAGTGGGAACGATTGCGGCCAATGGTCCCTTTCAGTTGGGGGCAGGGTTTTGGAATCTTGAGCTTCAGTTTTCGATGCTGAACGCCAATACGCTGTACGCTGCAGGCACAACTGCTTATCGGATTAGCCTGGCAAGCGGCTTCAGCAGCGCTCAGATCTCCAGTTACTGGGCTACTGGAACCTACGGGAACCCGCTGGCGCAAACACATGCTGATACACGCGCCATGCTTATCAGCAGGAGCGGCACAAACGATGTGGTGGTGCTGGGCAGTGACGGAGGCATTCATAAAGCCGTGCTGAATCCGGCGACGGTATACACGCCAATAACTGCGAACTGGGACGACCTATCCGGGCCGGGCCTTGCCATCAACGAATTTTTCGACATCAATGGGATAGAGTCCAACCCCGACATCGTTATCGGCGGCACCCAGGATAACGGTACATTCGAATATAACAACGGTGTTTGGAAACAGCGCTTCAATTACGATGGCTGGCAAGGCACGATGAACCAGGCGACCGGTGAATATTTTGGAATGAGCAACGCCGGTCCGATCAAAATAACATCGGGGACGGTTTCAAGTGCCAGCGGGCCTCCGGTCGGTAATGGGCCAATCGTTTCCGACCCGAACAATCCGGCCATCATTTACGCTGGTCGGAGAGCGTTTGGAAGCGGACCTGCGGTACTTTACAAATCGCCTGACTTCGGCGCGTCCTGGAATACGCTGAATTCGCCTGCAGGCACCAATGACATTCGCGTCATCCAGGTGGCCCCATCCAACTCGCAGGTAATGTATGTCTCGCGAGACTTCCCGACTTGGAACGCATCCAACTTTTCCAACCGCTTGTTCAAGACCATCAACGGTGGCGGCAACTGGACAGATATGGGCGTCAATCTCAATCCTTTGGCTTGGGCTGCCGTTTCAGACATTGCCATAGATCCGGACGACGCAAATCGCTTGTGGGTCAGTTTTAACAACTATTGGTCTACGTCCAATACTTCGACCAATGGTCTCAATCGGGTTTATCAGTCCGATGACGGGGGGAGCACCTGGAAAGACATTACTTATAACTTGCCCGCCTTTCCTGTAATCTGTCTTACCTACCGTCGCGGCTCTGATGACGAGGTTTACGCAGGGACGGATGTCGGTATTTTCCGCTTCAATAAATCGCTTCAGTCCTGGGAGTGCTTTAACAACCAGCTTCCTGTAGTTCCCGTGACTCGCCTGGAAATCAATTATTGCAAGAATAAGATTCGCGCCGCTACTTATGGACGCGGCATCTATGAATCCGATCTTCCTGCCCTGCCAAGCGAGGTCGTCAATGCATCCGTCACCTGGTCGGGCTTGCGTTACCTGTCGAACGACCTGACGATTGCTCCCGGCGCCACGCTCACACTCACCGGCACACTCAATATGAGCAAAGACACGCGCATCATTGTGCAGCGTGGAGCCACGCTCAGAGTAAACGGCGGTAAGATCACAAACGCCTGTGGTGAGATGTGGTATGGAATCGAAGTCTGGGGAACCGCTTCGTTGGCGCAGAATCTCGCAGCGGCTCAGGGAAAAGTGATTTTACAAAGTAGCGCAACTATCGAAAATGCCGTCGAGGCAATCACGACCGGCAAGGATGTGAACACTTCGTTCGACTGGAATTATACCGGCGGCATCGTGCAAGCCAGTAACTCTTATTTCTACAATAACAGGCGTTCGGCGCAGTTTATGTATTACCACTGGATGGTCGGCCCGAATGAGATGAACAACTTGAGCTTCTTCAAGAGCTGTACATTCGAAACAAACCGCTTGCTGAACGAACCAACGCTTTTGCCGGATACTCATATCTCGCTTTACGAAGTGAAGAATGTCATTCTTCAGAACTGCAAGTTTAACAACACAACTTCAACCAGTGTTTTCGGGGTGAACCAACGCGGCAACGGCGTAGTAAGTTACGACGCGCAATATAACGTAACTTCAACAAGTGTCTTCAATGGGCTGACGTATGGCGTTCGTGCCGACTTTACTGCAGGGACAAACAAGAATGTTAGCGTCTCAGGCAGTTCTTTCAACAATGTACAACGTGGAATTTTGGTGAACAATTCGAAATGGTCATACATCACTGTAAACACGTTCAACTCGCTTCCCAATGCGCTAACAACCAATTTTGCCGATGCAACCTGGGGAATGCGCATCAATAACACATCAGGACTTTCAGTGAGCGGGAATGCGGTAACCGGTTCCAGCGCTACTTACCAGAACAATTACGGCATCATCATTGATAACAGTGGCAGCAATGCGGGCAATGCCGTGCAAGGCAATACGCTGAAGAATTTGTATACTGGCATTCAAGTGCAAGGCAACAACGGATCCGGCGCGAATGGAGTGCAATTCAGGTGCAATGTGTTCCAGGCAACCATGTCTTATCAATTGGCGATCACAGGCACGCTTGCCAATCAGGGCAGCACGTGCGCATTAGGCAGCACGGCTGACAATACTTTCTTTGCACAAACATCCCCAGTGGGTAGCCAAATCAATTCGCCCGGCACTGCGTTCAGTTATTTCGCGTCAGGCACAGTGCCGACCAATGTTGCAGGCTCCGTAGCCATTGCCAATTGCAGTACCGTAAGCAACGAATGCAGCGGCAGTCCCGACCCAACAGTCCAGCGTCGAGCGCCAATCGTAAACAGTAAGGCTGGACGGCGGAAGGAAGGCAACCCAGCAACACGGGAAAACAACATCAAGCGCAACCATTTTGATTAGTGCTATCAGCTTGTTACGGCAAACAAACTTACCCGCCAACCACTACCAACAGCTCTGCCATGTTTCTTATCTGTTGTGCAGCA
>CAZXHW010000350.1:0-8023 GCA_964639915.1 uncultured Heliomicrobium sp. | reverse complement strand
TCTACAAATGGCCCTGGAGCGAAAATGCGCGGACCGACAACTTGTCCGCGGGCAATGGCGTTTCGCAATTGCTGAATGCGCTGCCAATCGCCGCCCATTTCGCGAACCGTTGTCACTCCATAAGCCACCAGCATCGGTGCAAGCAATTCTGTTGTTCCAGCCTGATCAACGGCAATCGTCAAATGCAGGTGCGAATCCCATAAGCCTGGAATCAGAAACTTCCCGGCGGCATCAACAATTTCCGCATTCGCTGGAATTTTGACCTTGCCAGTTTTGCCAATTGTCACAATGCGGTTGCCGGTGACGACAACCGTCATGCCGGCTTGTGTCGGCTTTCCAGTTGCGTCAATCACGTTGACGTTTGTGATTACCAAAGAGCGAATTTGTTGAGTTGAAAACCCTGTCAGCGCGACAAACAACATTGCCGCAGCAATCAAGCGACCAATCATTCATTCTCCATTCAAGCCATAACGGCCAATGTGCCGAGCAAAGGTTCAGCCCAGGTGGCGTCTCCCAGCACGGACAGTTTATTTCTGGCTTGGTCGCGCGAAAGCCCTTTTGTCATCAAACGCCAGGCAGTGTCCTGGTCGAATTCAATTCTGCAAACCACTTTATCAGACGAGCCGGAAAACAATTGCCAGCCATCTGCACCTTTTACCAAAGTCCAAACATCACCCGCTTCCCCGGTGATCACAATGCCGATTTGTGTGCCCGCTTCGGCGGACGTGGCGTTGTAATTCACCGGCAAAGCGCGCACAAACGAATCCAGCACAGGATGCAGCCATTTGCGGCTGTACAAAGCCGGCGCGCCGACAGCATCGCGAATCTGTTGCTGGTGGTGCCACTTTTCCGTGTATTCGCGTGCAACATCGAACCAGTTCTGCGAAGTTTCTTCGCCCGCCCAGGCGACGCCAAACAGCGCCGGAGCAAACGGATCAAGCGACTTAAAAAGCGCGGTGACCTGAGCGCCGGTCACCGAAAGAAACTCAATCAGCAATTGCGGGCTGATTCGTTTGGTCGCTTTGATCCAATCGGCATTAAGCTGATTCAGAAAGCCAACCAGATCGCCATAACCTTCAATCGGTTTGTCTGGCGGAACCATCGGCGCTTGATCACGCTGAAACGACAATCGCCGAATGTCGCTGTCCAGCAAATGTGCGGCAATGTCACGCACCAGCCACGAACCGGCAACGGTCGGTTTATACCAATCTTCGGCAGACAAACCACGAAGCAGAGTCAGAAGCTCTTCGTGAATTTCGCCGAAAAGCTCTGCGACAAAAATTGGTTCGACAGGTTTCATGACAATTCTAAAACCCGCTCCCTACTGGTCGCGGTACTGATTCAGCATTTGCGCGGCGATTTCTTTGAAAAGCTTGGCACAGACAGTTTCGGTCATATTGGACACATCCATTCGCGGGTTGAACTCATTAATGTCCGCTCCGACGATTTCAGCGTTCAGGTTGAGAATCGTGTTGATCGCTTGTCGTGAAGAAAGCCCGCCCGGTTCACGGTGCGAAACTCCCGGAGCAAACGCCGGATCAAGCCCGTCAATATCGAAAGAAATATAAACTGGCGTGTCGAAATCAATCGGCCAATCGTCGCGATAATCGCGCATTTCGATGATTTCGACACCGAAGCGCTCGGCTTGCCGGCGCGTATGATCGGTCATCGTGCGAATGCCAACCTGCACCAATCGTTCGACCAAACCTTCTTCCATAATTCGCGCAAACGGACAGGCATGCGAATACCGATTGCCTTCAAATTCATCGTACAAATCAGGATGGGCGTCAAACTGAAGAATGCTCAGTCGCCGGTACTTTTTGGCAAAGGCGCGAATAATTGGATAGGTGATGGCGTGATCGCCTCCCAAAGAAATCGGCTTGAAGTCTTGTTCCAGCAACCCAGAAATCGTGGCTTCGATTCGTGAACGCATCGCTTCGCCACTAATGGCTTCAATGTCTCCGGCATCGTGAATCGTTTCGCGGGTGACGGCGATTCCAGATTCACTGTAGGGATTGGAAGCTTCGGAAAACATGGCGGCGCGAATCAGCGGCGGTGCTTCCGCCGCTCCACGCATAAACGAGGACATTTCATCCCAGGGAATTCCGATCAGTGCTGGTTTCATTCCAATCCTTTTCTACCAACAAGGGGGACAGAGAGATGGAGGGAAAGAGGGACGTAGAGAATGAGCCGATCATCTCTCTTTTCCTCATTCACTCCGTCCCTCTTTCAATGCTTGCGCTATCGGTTGTCGTCGTTCAAAGGATCAATTGTCGGTGGCTTGCCAGGCGCACGCTCTTCCAGATGATCTTTCAGCTTCAATAGCGGGACGCCGTCCGTCCACCATCTCGGAGCCGACTTGCCCATCAGGTAATAATCGAAAAATTCACGCATCCGCACGGTGTAATCCTTCATATTCGCCGGAACGCGCAAGCCGTGATTTTCGCCTTTGTACTGCAACATCACCACGGGCTTTTGCAGTCGCCGCAGTGTGTTGTAGTAGAAAATGCCTTGCGTGAAATCCACGGCTCCGTCTTTGTCATTGTGCAAAATGACCAGCGGCGTTTTGACGTTTTTGGCATGTGTGATCGGCGAATTGCGTTGATAGGCTTCTGGAATGTCCAGCGGGCTGCCGGTGAATCGTCCCTGGCTGCTTTCAAAAATTGCCATGTTTCCGCCGCCGCTGTTCCAATAGATCGAGTTGTACATGGTGATCATTTCGGTCAGCGGAGCGCCCGCCACCGCCGCCGCAAAAGCATTGGTTTGGGTGACCAAAAACGAAGTTTGATAACCGCCCCACGAATGTCCCTGAATGCCGACGTGATCTTTGTCCACGATGCCGGTTTTGATGGCGGCTTCCAGCGCAGGCAGCACACACCAAACAGCGGACATTCCAGGATCATTCACTTTGTAAACGATGTCCGGCATCAACACGGCGTACCCATTGCTGGTGTAAGTCGTTTTGTTGAAGCCGTTGTAAGTTGGCACGGTGTAATTGTTCAGCCCCTGCGAGAGTTTTTCGTAGATGTAAACAATGGTCGGATAGCTCTTGCCCGGCTGGTAATTCGCGGGCAGGAACAGCGCGCCTTGCAGTTTGTCGCCTTTGGCCGAAGTGTAATCAATCAGCTTCGCGCCCGATGACCAGAGAAAATCTTTCTGCTGGGCATTGGCCGTCGTGATTTTTTTGCCATCGGCAAGCATCGCGTTGGTTGCGTAATAATCTGGCGCATCCTGATGCGTTTCGCGCGTGTAAAACCAGGCGTCAGCTTTTTTCGCTTTCACCAAAGTGCCGAAACCAGCGTCGTCCCACAGCAGCATCTTGACGCCGGGTTTGCCTTTTTCGATCAAGCCAATGCCCGCTTTTTTCGTCCATTCGCCGTAAGTGCGGACATACATGGGCGAAGCCAGATCAATTCCCTTTTCTTCCGGATCAATCCGGAACCGGCTCTGGTAACGAATCTTTTCCTTCTTTCCATTCATTGTCAGGTTGGTCGCTTGTCCCCCATTCACTGGGACGTTCCAAATATCCCAATCGTCTGACAAGAGCACCGAAGCGCCGTCTTTTGTCCAGCCGATGACATTGGTCGGAGGTTTGACGACGTTGTGATCGTCTTCCTGATCCCAAAATACCGATGGAACTTTTTGCGTGATATTGGTCGCCTGCCCCGAAACCATGTCGTAGACAAAGAAATTACCATCGTCGTGATACAGAAACCGCGTACCGTCCGGCGAGGAACTGGAGTTCCAACGATTCTTTTTCACAGCCAATTTGCGCGCGCCGGTTTTCAAATCAACAACGTAAATGTCCTGATAGCGGCGACCATCCAGGCTGCCCATCGTTTCGTATTCGCGGTTGTCGAATCCGATACCGAATTTTTGTTTCGGCGCGGCGGTCACAGTGCGAACTTCTTCATCGGCCAAGCGAATGAACTTTTTGTCTGCTACGCGATACGTCGCCAGATAGCTGAAATTTTTGTCGCGGGGTTCTTCGACCTGCTGTTGCGATTGCAGCCGGCCATCTTTCCAATGCCACAAAACCAGGTCTGGTTTTTCCGGCTCGTCTTCTTGCGGACGACGCATCGCAGCCGCAGGCGCGCCAGCGGGCGGTTCGGGTTTGTCACCGCCTTTTTTCTTTTTGACTTCATGGATGCCGAACATCAATCCGCTGAAATCTTCGGTCCAGGTCGGCGGACGATTCGGGCTGACGGTCAAGCCCGCAGGAAACTCTTTGTCTTCGCGAGGATCAAAAACCGTTTTTTGCGGCGCTCCTTTGTCAAAGCCGTTGATGGCGACGACGCTGTACAGCTTGTCTTCAAACCCTTTGTCTTCGACACCTTTGACGGCGGCCAGTGCTTCGCCTTTTTCCGTCCAGTTCAACCCGCGATAAACGGCTTTGTCATTGTCCAAAGGCAGCACCGCGCCGTTGGCCATGTTGCGCGCCTGAATGCCGTTGCCAATTTTTTCATTGGCGTCAATTGTCCAGACCAGCCAATCGCCTTTCTTGTTGAACGCGAAATCGGCCACGTTGCCGATGTTCAGTTCATTGCTGGTCGCGAGTTCGTGGAGAATCAAATCCGAACCCGTTGCGCGTTCTGGCGCCGGTGCTCCTCCTGCGGCAGGTGCAGCACCGGCCGGTGGCCCGGCTGGTGCATCAACGCCGTAACGATGCAATGCGATCCAGGCAGAATTTTCGGCAGAAAAATTAAAGCGGCGAATCTTTTCAAATTCGATTTTCTTTTCGGTGGCCAAATTGACGAGCGCGACTTTGTTTTGCAGTGGTTTGCGCTCTTTTTTCAGCCGTTTCCCTTCCTTGAAGGTCGGCAAAACTGTGAAGGCAAACCATTTCGAATCGTCAGAAAACGCGACATCCGCCGATCCGCCGCCCAAGCCAGGTCCGCCGCCGAATCCTTGCGATTCACCAACCGGGAAACGCCATTCTTTGCCATCGCTCAATCGGCGCAAAACCAGCTCGCTGTCGCCTTCATTCGGCGTCAGCTTGTGCGCAAACCATTGCCCGTCGGCTGAAACTGTCGGCGAAGCGATGCGCTTCCACGCCAAACTATCCGCCAATTCAATCGGGCGTGGAGCTTTGGCCGGTTGCGCGGCTTGCCCTGAAGCGTTAAACGGCAAAGGCGAAGCGGCTGCCAAAGCCAATAGCAAAACTACAAATGCGGCGAAATGCTTTTTCGTCATATCTGGCCTCCTGATAATCAAACCGGAAAGCCCCAAAGGGGCGAAAGAGAATAGCCAGGGGCAAAGCAGAGCGACGCCCCTGGTAAATGCCACAACAGCATTTCAAGCCCTGAAAGGGCGAAAGAGAGGAATGATCTGTCGCCCTTTCAGGGCTTGAAAATCTCTCTTCCATCTTTCCCAGGGCCTTGCCCTGGGCTATTGCCTTTCGCCCCTTCAGGGCTTGTCATTAACTTTACAACGTTGTTTTCAGTCGAATTGAATAAGCGCCGACTGGCTCGCTTGGAACTTAATGCGCCTCTCAGAACGAAACTCTCAGCCCCAACTGAATCTGCCGCGCTGAAGTCACCGTCGAGCGAATTCTGCCAAACGTCGCAATTGACGTTGGCTGTGTCGGTGCCAGCGATGCGGGCGGTGTATTGATCGCGTCGGGCGTTCCCGCGTAAACCTGCAAATTCGGCGTACCGAAATTGGCACGGTTGAACAGGTTGAAAGATTCAATGCGGAACTGAATCCGCGTGTTTTCGCCCAGTTTCGACCAGCCCGTTGATTTGGTCAGCGCCAAATCAACGGTTCGCAAATTTGGGCCATCAAACGTGTTTCTTCCTAATGTGCCAAGCGTTCCGGACGGTTGCAGCAAGAAGGCCTTCGGATCGAAGTACGCATCCGGGCTGCCCGTGACGGCGCTTTGAAACGTGTAGCCCGGCGCAAAGCTCGGACGATCTGGTCCAAGTCCTGGCCCCGAAGAAGGCGCCCATTTCGATTGCGAGCGGTTGGCGGCGACAAACACTGTCAGCGGCAATCCGCTACGCGCCTGCGCGATGCCCAGCAAATTCCATCCATCCAACACTTTGCCTGCTGTGCCTTTCAACCCTTTGGCAAACGGCAATTCCCAATTAAAGTTCATCACCCAGTTGTGCTTGACGTCGAAATCCGCACGGCCACGGTTGTAATCCAGCCCCGGCAATTCAGGCAGTGCTGAAACCGTCGCGTTGGTCGCGTCGGAAAAGAAAACCGAAGCTTGCGTGTTATCAATCGTCTTGGCGAAGGTGTAAGAAGACTGAAAATCGAAGCTGCGTGAAAAACGTTTGCGAACTTCGAACACCAGCGCGTTGTATGACGATTCGCCGTCGCTCTTTTTCAATTCAATGACGCCAAAGTTCGGATTGAAGCGCGGCGCGTTGTTTGGATAGAAATACGTACCGTCGGCCAGCCGTGTCGGAACAGAGGTGTTCGCATCGGTGTTGCGCAACAGATGAACTCCGTGCGCGCCCGCATAACCCACCGTGACAACGGTATCCCACGGCAGCAACCGCTGGACGTTCAGGTTGTACGTAACCGAGTACGGATTCTTCAGATCGAATTCGATCGGACGAATCGCATTGGCTACACCGCGGGCAAATGGTGGATTGGGAAACGTCGGATTGGTGATAACCGCACGCGGTGTCGCAGGCAAATTGGTTACCGTCACGATCAAATGTTGCTGGTTCAGCGTGCCGTAATAAATTCCCGCGCCACCGCGAATTGACGTTTTGCCATCGCCAAACGCGTCCCACGCAAAACCTGCGCGTGGCGAAAAGTTTCCGCGCGATGGATTGCGGTACAACGGCCCCGGCGTCACGTTCCGATCACTCAAGTTCTGCAAAGAAATGTCGCGGCTATCAATCGGCAAAGTAGTAAATTCGTACCGCATGCCGTAATTCAACGTCAGTTTCGGCGTCAGCTTGAATGTGTCTTGCGCATAAAAACCGGCATAGGTGAAGTTCCATTGACGGTCGAACTGCGCTTCGGGCGTCAAGCCGATAAACTGGCGCGGGGTGCCCAGCAGAAAGTTGCGCAAGTCGGCAAAAGTATAAATGCCCAGCGAAAATGTCGGATTGACCATCTTGTCCTTGTAGCGTTCGACGATCATTCCGCCTTTGATCAAATGGCGACCGCGCGTATGCACCATGTTTTGCCCGAAGCTGTACACATCTTGCGCCAGTCGCAAATTGGCGGAACTTTGCGGCCCAAGGCGAGGAATGCCTCCGATGTCTATATCGCCAATCAGCGCGCGTCCCGGCACAAACGGCGGCAGCGGCGTCGCCAAATTCGCCTGCACGTCCTGACCAACACGCGTGCGGCTGTAACCAAAACGGAAGGTATTGATGGTCGAAGGCGAAATTAGCCACGAATGTTCGGCGGTCGCAAACTGGTTGCGCGAAAGCGGTGTGCGCGGAAATTGCGGAAAGTCCGTCGCCAGATTTTGATCGGCGTCATCGAACGAATACCGCGCAAAAATCTGATGACTGCCGTTAAAGCTGTGGTCTATGCGGCCCTGGACGTAGCTTTGATCCAGCGTTTCTTTGTAACCAAAAAAGTAATTGGCCAAGCCGTCGCCAAGGCTGGCGCCGTTCGGCAGCGGAAACAAATCCAGATAGGGTCTGACGACTGGATTCACCGTGATGGTTCCGCTGGGCAAAATGCCGTTGCGCGCATTGGCGTCAGGCACCACCGTGTTGATGGTTCGCCCCAGCCGTTGAATCAATCCTTCGTATCCGACAAAGAAAAAGGTCTTATCCTGTTTGATCGGGCCGCCGATGGTTGCGCCAAACTGGTTGCGCTTGAATTCGGGTTTGCCGATTGGCTGGCGGTCGAAAAAGTTGCGCGCGTCAAGATTGTCGTTGCGGTGCAGGTAATACAGCGAGCCTCGGAAAGCGTTCGTGCCGGATTTGCTGATGGCGTTGATCTGCCCGCCAAAGTTGCGGCCAAATTCCGCGGAATACTAATTGGATTCGACGCGAAATTCACGAATCGTTTCGGCTCCCAGCGCGGTCGAAGCGGCGCTGCCTGC
>CAZXHW010000349.1:2318-8026 GCA_964639915.1 uncultured Heliomicrobium sp. | reverse complement strand
GTCTGAGCAGTCTCTACAAGCATTACCCGGAACTGTGCCGCCAAGTCGCGGCGAATCGCATCCAGTATTTACACATGCGGTCCGTCACATCTAAAAGAAAGACGAAAGGCCGAGATAAAGCGAGAGGCCATCAACCCGAATGAAAATGGCATCTTTCCGTCCCCATCTGCATAAACCAAACGTCTCTGACTGTAATCTCTTGAGGGCGGATTGGGGACGTGGGGATTACGAATGATGGCTGAGCAAAAACCAAAAGGCGGCAATGGCTGAGAATCCTTAATCGGAATGGAAGCATAAGCTGGCAGTGAAGTTCCGGAAGGATGAGATGGCAGTTACTGCCAACTCATCCTTCAAGTCACACAGGCAGCAACTTTGCCCCTTACGCGGCTTTGGTTCGCGGGCAGTTGGTATCAACGAAAACTGCCTGAGCGCCGCGTGTTCCTTGCGACTCGTGATAGAAGCGCACGAGATTTCTGACCACCTGGCTGATCTTGCCATCGGGGTCAGGGGGCGCTGCCGGATCAACCAGGCGCGGATCGAGCGCAGCTTTGCGGCCCTCTGTCGTGATTTTGAGCATGTTGTCCTCTTCGGGACTGACCCGACGTTTGCTGATCGCTTCAGCGCGTTTGGCGAGTGCTTGAATGATTCGGTCGAGTGCCGGACTTTTCGGACTTTTGACAACTAACGGGCTGCCGCCGTGAATCTGTGGGCGCGGGAGTTGGAGCTGTTCCGCAGTTTTGACATCGAGCGCCTGCCGCCAGATTGCTGCCAACTCCGGCAGGTTGGTGAAGCGGTTGAAACGGGTATGAACGCGGAAGCCGCTGCCATCTGGTTTCATCTCGACCGACTGGCTGGTATCGGTGAACATCTGCGCCCAGGCATCGAAGTGCTGCAGTCCCAGTTCCTCCAGCAGTTCAAGCTGAAGGTACTTCATCATCACGTAGCATTCAGCGATGGAGTTGGAGATCGGCGTGCCGGTGGCGAAGATGACGCGCCCACCGCTTTCAATCACCGAGCGGACTTTGATGAACATATCAAAGGCGCGTTGTGATTCGGTGTTGGGCATACCGGCAACCCGGGTCATCTTTGTCGGACAGTACAGGTTCTTGAAATAGTGCGCCTCGTCCACGAAGAGCACATCAACGCCAAGCTCTTCCCAGCAAATGGTGGCTTCCGAATCGCGCGCAATGGCCGATTGCGTGTTGAGCAGCCTCGCCTCAAGCCGTCGAATCGCGCGCTCGATTTCCTTGACGCTTTTGCGCGTGACCTCATCTTTGTCGTTCGTCTGAAGCTCTTCCAGGTAGGCGCGCAACTGATCCACTTCGCGTTCGATGAAGCAGGCGACTGTGGCCTGACGCACCGGCAGCATCGTGAAGCTCGAATGCGGAATGAGAATCAAATCCCAGTCGCCGGTGGCGATGCGTGACATCAGTTCACCGCGCTGCGAACGGCTTAGGTCAGTCTTGCCCGGCGCGAGGATTTTCAGGTCGGGGTAGAGCCGCAGCGCCTCCCGCTGCCACTGCGTCACCAGCAGGTGATTCGGCACAGTGACGAGCGCCTTGCGCGCCAGACCAAGCCGTTTGAGTTCGTGCGCGGCGATGATTGAGAGCGCTGTCTTGCCCGAACCGACGCAATGACCGAGCAGTGTCGCGCGTGATTGCAGGATTCGCCATACGCCATCTTTCTGATGCGAGCGCGGGTCAAAGCTCCGGCTCATTCCGGGAAACTGCAAGTGCGTCCCATCGTAGCGCCGTTCGCGCAGCCCGTTATACCGCTCGTTGTAAATCTCCTTCAGTCTCTCCGCCCGCTTGGCGTCAGCCCATACCCAGCCGGCGAATCGCTGCCGGATTTCCGTCAGCTTTGCCTGTGCGCTAGTGGTTTCCACATCATTGATGACCGTTTGCTCTTTTCCATTTATCACAACGAGGTCGTAAACCGTCGGCTGGCGCAGATTCAACGCGTCATCAATAAGCTGGATGGCATTGCGTCTGCCTGTTCCCCACATCTGCGTGGCTTCGACCGATTGCAGGGTGAAATGATCGGCGTTGACGACCGTCCACGCGCCGAGTTGCTCGTGGTATTGCACCTGCCCTTTGTAGCCCGGCAGCAATTCGCGGATGAAGTCCGTAATGACATCAGACGGAATCCATCCGGAGCCGAGCCGTGCGGTGATCTCTTCCCGCCCAAGCGCCGGAGGCAAAACTGATCTGAGCGCCTCGACATTCTTCTCAAAATGCCGGTTCAACTGTGCTGCGGATTCTGCTTCTCGAAGCCTCAGCCGAACATTGCCTGACAGATATTCCTCCGCCGTGATGTAATGCCCGTCGGGTGTTTCGTAGATCAGCCCTTCGAGGGCCGCAACGGCTTCCGCACGCGGCAGCCCGCATCTGCCTGCAATGAAGTCGGGATCAACAAGGCCGAGTTCGTCCAGGCATTGCAGCAGAGCGTCTTTCGGGCTGTCCGCTGTCGTGCTTTGTCTGTGAGGGCGAATCGTGCGCGTTTGGAAAAACGGAGCTTTGCGCCAGCCGCCGTTCGCCGTTGGTTCTTCAAGGGCGCGCAGAAAGGGCAGGATCGGATTTTTGGTATCAAGACCGCGAGTCGTGCGCGGATGATTGATCGCGCCGTAGCGGCTGTGAATGCGATCATACCGCCAGTTCAATTCGCGTTGCGCTTCAGCCAGCACCTCATCGTCTGCGTCATCAAGCTGCAACCGAATCACCTGCTTGGCCTGAAGGTACAACTCAAGTAATGCACTGGCTCTGGCGCGGGCAGTGCTGTTCCGTTGATCCTCAATCAGGCTCTCTTCGCTTTCGTGCCTTTCTTTTGCGGCCTGTGCTTGAGAATATTGAATTGCGACAGATGATATGGCAGTCGGGGCCGTAAGTGGGCTTGCAAGAAACTGATCAATCAACTTTTCACGAAGTGCGCTGGCAAGATCAGCTTGCGTGGCAATGACGCCAAGATCGGAGCGCGCATACATTCCGCGCTCAACCTTCATTTCGCCCAGCGCCAGATCGGGTCTTGCGGCAAAGAGCCGATTGACGGGCATTTCGACCTCTGCGCCATGTTCATGGCGCAAACGCAGCATCTCCGTCTCAACCCAGACCAGAAGATTGGTTTCGTCAATGCTGATTGGAGTAGGACGCTTTCGCAGAATGATGACATCAGTGACCACCTCTGTTCCGGCGTTGCGTTTGAACGCATTGTCCGGCAGCCTCGCCGCCGCGAGTAGTTCGGCCTGCTGTGCGAGATGTCGGCGAACCGCGCTTTTCTTTTTATCGAGTGTGTAGCGTGAGGTGATGAAGGCGAGAATCCCGCCCGGCTTGAGCAAGGACAGGCTTTTGACGAAGAAGTAATCGTGAACGCATTCGCGCAGACGCTTGTCTTTGACCGCCGGATCGTGAATCGCATAATCGCCAAACGGCACATTCGAGATGATCAGGTCAAAGTAATCCTTCGGCAGTTGCGCCGCTTCAAATCCACAGGCAAAAACGCGCGTTGCCGGATAGAGCCGTTCCAGAATTCGCGCAGTGATTGAATCAAGCTCGACGGCAGCGCGTTCAGCACCAACTACCAGAGACGTGGGCATCACGCCGAGAAAGTGACCAACACCCGCCGCCGGTTCCAGCACGCGCAGCTTTCCCCAAGCAGACAGACCGAGATGTTCAATCGCCGCGTAAATGGCGCGAATGACATCCAGCCGCGTGTAATGGGCATTGAGCGTGCTGGCGCGCAGCGATTCGGTCTCTTCTTCTGTGAGTAATCCTTTTAGTTCGTCGCAAGGCTTAGCCCAGGAATACGCGCCCTGCGGAAATGCTCGATTGAGGACTTCAGAATCTCCCCAGCCGGAATAGCGCGCGAGCGTAAACTGTTCTTCGGTAGTTAATGCGCCGGATGGCCTTTTATCAGTCTCAATCTGTTTGAGCAGTTTGATGGCGGCGATATTGTGCGCGAAGCGACTGGCAGCTCCGCCGAGCGAATCCAGTGTCTCGTTCTGACCGAAACTGAAATCAATCTGGGATGAAACCAAAAGCGATGCTGACTGTGCGGACATTTGACTCGCGCCTCCTTCCAAGGTTTGTCGAAAACCGATGACTCGCCTTGTCGTCCGCTTAGTTGTTCGTTAAATCGAGATGTGAAGGGGCGAAGGCTGGCTGCTCATTTGCCTTTCACCTTTCTTCGCTGACGTGAGGGTCAAATCTCGCAGCAGTCTTCGCAATGCCCAAGGCCCTTGCTGAACCAACACGTCATTCCAGTCTTTCCCAACATGAGGCCGTAGCCGCAGCGCCCGGCAATCAAAAGGGAGGAGAGCTTGGCTTAGTAGTCCGGCAGCCTCATCGCCAGGCTCGTCCGCATCTGTGGCGATGTAAACCAATTTGGAAGCGAGCGATGCAGGAAGCCATTCGGCCCAGCTTGTTCCGATCATTGCGGTTGTCGGCAATCCGCACAAAGCCAAAGACAGCGCGTCAATTGGTCCTTCAACGATTGAAATGATTGGCGCTGTTCGGAGATCAGAAGCTGAGAAGACGCCCAGACTTTTCCTGCCTGCTGATAAGGTCTTAGAAGAGCGGCAGCCATCCACAAATCGCCCGCTGACGGCGACAAGGTTTCCGTCCGCATTATTGACTGGGAACAACACTGCCGGTCGCCCATACCATGCCGCTGAAAAACGCACGCCACAGGTTTCGGCAAATTGTGTGAGGATGCCTCGGTGCTCAAGGTAGATTGCCCCCGGTGTTCCAAGCAGCCGGCTTGAACTACACCAAACTTTCCGCCAATCAAATCGGCGATCTAATGCCCTGTCGCTGGTCTGGGACGCAGACGAGTTGAATGCCACTTTCCCCATCA
The DNA here is from genome assembly GCA_964639915.1 of uncultured Heliomicrobium sp. Lineage (GTDB taxonomy): Bacteria > Acidobacteriota > Blastocatellia > RBC074 > RBC074 > RBC074. Next base: position 3,178 of record CAZXHW010000349.1, on the reverse strand, counting down.
ATCGGGAGCGCAGATTCTGATGGCCAAAGGGCTGACTCCAATATTCTCCCAGCAAGCCGCTCTCTCCACACCGATGGCATATCCATGCACCGGTATCAGTGTTGAGGCTTAATGAGCGGTGCGCCGAATCGCGCGGCTTGTCGTAGCCACAAAGCGGACACAGAAATCGCCGCTGCCTTCGTCCACTCGGCGAACGCGGATCGTGAAATTCAAGCTCGGCCATCGTCAAAGCACGTCTCATCAGTTTCCCTCGCCGTTTGCTGTCCGCCGCATTTCTGGAGCTACCAGATGAAACGGCACGATGAAGATTCGCGGCTTGGCTTGCCATCGCGATTACACACAGCCATTTATCAAAGCCGCGCAGGAAGAGATGCTCGCCATTTTGGCCCAAGCGCAAACTCTCGAAGAGTTGCATCAACTTCGACAGGAGGCGGTAAAGATTCTGGATGCCCGCACCGCTGAACTTGAAAGCGACACGGTTGATCCTCGGCAACTGCTCATCGAACAGGTCTTGAACTGTGATGTCGAAGACTATTCGGCAGAGCTTGTGAGCAATGGTGGAAGAAGAGATGACGATGTCAAATATGATCAAAAAGAGTATTTGGACAAGATGGACCGGCGATGAAAGAACTATTTACTGACCAATTCGTGTAATCGCATCTTCAACATTGCGAGGGGAAAAAGTTGCAATGTGTGCAAATGGCTGTTAATAAAGCGGTGGACTCGATCGGGTTCCTATCTTTTTTTCTTGGCCCCAAAATTCTGAGCTTTATGTCGAAGGCATCTGCGCACAGCAACCCAGAAGATGGATCAGATGAAAAATCGGGCAGCCTGTCCGAACAGGGAACCTCGCTGACAGG
>CAZXHW010000349.1:0-2308 GCA_964639915.1 uncultured Heliomicrobium sp. | reverse complement strand
CTATGACAGTGATGACCCTGGAGATGAGACACAACGGAACTTCCGATATCAACACGCATATGGAGTGATTCTTCTGATTGCGTCAATTACCGAAAGAAGACCGTACGTCTCGCTCTGGTGTGAGCATCACGAGGACTTCTTGGCAGAAGATAATAATGGTTTCTATGACGCTTACCAGATCAAAACGCGCAGGCCAGAGAACGGCCCATGGCAGTTACCCGATCCGCCATTACGCGACAGCATCAAAAGGTTTGTTCAACTAGAGAGGAAGTTTCCAGGCAGGGTTCGAAACTTCTATTTTGTCTCCAATTCTGAAGTCTCAAATTCAACTGCGGAAAAAAAGATTGCCAGAAGCCCAGAACAATTCCTACTTGCTATCAGGAACACCGATTCAGGTAATGGAAAAATCACTATTGCTACACCTTTCGACGATTCATTTGAATTGTTGCGGGATCATTGTGAATGCAGCACTGCTGAACTGGCGGGAACTTGTAAGAAAATGGACTTTATCAAAGGTCCTGGGCGCGATAGTTTTGAAGACGAAGTCGCACATACGCACATCCCAGCAATTCCGGGATGTGAATCACATTCTCCCGCGGTATTGAACGGTTTACGTGACGAGTTGATTCAGATCGTCTATAGAGCATCTTCGCTAGAAGTAACCGATCCAGCTAAACACTGGCATTGTTTGAATGGTCAGAGCGCTTTGGACCCAAGACTTCTAGCAAAGAGGATCCCAGTTGAGTCTGCTCGTAAATTGGTTAGCGAGGTGCAGGCAGTGCCTTTGCGCTTTACTCCGGAAACTACACGGTACGAACTGAGTGTTGAGCCGAAGTTTATATCGGTGCTGGAGAAAAAGTTTACTCAGGCGGGGTTGAGCTATGAATTTGACACCATGCGCAATCGTGCTTTTGCTGCCGAACGTCACCTAATGGCAAAAGCACTCAGGAAACCTGAAAAAATCGAAGAATTGCTCACGCAACTCACCGCGGTCATAAAGGGAGAATGCGATGATGCAAGGCTGCTGGCCCAAACAGAACAGGGGCCTTATGGACAATCAATGCTCCGTGAAGTCATTCGCCGGTTGCGTGATGTGGCGAAGAATCGTCCAGAGATGGTCGGAGGAGAAGTCTACGAATGCCTTATGGGCGTTGCAGGACTGCTGACAGCAGAGTGCGCCGTTTGGTGGAGCGATCAATTTGACCTTGAGGAGGCCGCATGAATCTCAGGTTAGTGCGCGCAGTTGCGAAAGCTGAAAATGCAGATGATCTGCATCTTGCGCGGCTGCTTATTCTGTTGCACGCCTTGGATCAGGGTAAAGGTAAAACGGTTGAGGGCATTGTTAAGCTTGCAAAATTAGATTTCCTTCTCCGTTATCCGAATTGTTTAGAAAGGGCTTTGTTGGCAAAAGGAGTAGATGCTACTGGCGCCAATATCAAAGAGTATGAGCGGAATACTATTGAAACTAAGATGACCCGTTTCCGCTACGGTCCGTGGGATGACCGCTACCGCCGCTGGATCGGCCTTTTGGTTGCCAGAGGATTAGTTTCAACGTACGTCAAGGGACGGACCGTACACATAGAACTCAAGGATCGTGGTAAAGAAATTGCCGCACAGTTTATCAAACGGGATGAATTCAAAGACCTGAATCAGAGAAGTCATCTGATTGCCAAAGCCGTTGGAACAATGCCTGCAACGAAGCTGATGGATTTTATCTATGATACTTTCCCAGAAATTATAGATCTGAAGTGGGGCGAGGAAATTAGCCTGTGAATGTGCGATTGAACAAGTTGATTGTTTCGGCGAAACGCTCTGACGAAACCATATCATTCAATGATGTGAGCTATTTCTATGGCAAGATGGGGGCAGGTAAATCGAGCATCGCACGACTGGTTGATTATTGTCTTGGGGGCGACCTTGATCTCACCCCTGCGCTACAAAATGAATTCGTCGCGGCACAACTTTACCTGAGCCTTGGCGGCACAGATTTGATTCTCGAACGACAATCCCAGTCAACTCAGATTCGCGCACAGTGGGGAAAGAAAGAAGAAGCATACGATGTCATCATTCCTGCGAGAGCTGCCGCGGGTGAAGTCATCCCAGAAACGGGAATCGAAGTAATTTCCGATCTGTTGTTTCACTTTTGCGGAATCAGGCCGCCCAAAGTTCGGCGCAGCAAACTGAAAGAGGAGTCTGATCTAGCACGGCTCAGTCTCCGCGACCTATTGTGGTACTGCTATCTCGACCAAGACACAATTGACAGTAGCTTCTTCAATCTCGACGCAGAGGCCAACAGCTTCAAAAGGCT
>CAZXHW010000348.1:0-8073 GCA_964639915.1 uncultured Heliomicrobium sp. | reverse complement strand
GTTTATTGGATGAATTACTCGTTCAATTTTACATCCCTTACAAACTCTTTTCTTACGCTTTACGTTTGACCGCAAATTCCCACGCACGAACTTCCTTCAACGTCGTTCAACAATCATTACAACAACAAACGATTCATAAAATCATTATGACTTGCTGGTTTGGAAACAAGGCTTGGCGATGAAAATTGATCTTCAACTATCAAGTTCAGAAGGAGAGTTCGATGCAATTCAGCATTTCTGGAATATTTCAAAAACATGAGCAAGACCTGTTTGAATTTCCCTCCCTTGGGATTCCCCGATCATTCCGACAAAAAATCAAAGCATCCATTTCTAATCCGCTGACTTTCGTAATTCTGGTTTGGGCGATGATGTTTTTCTTCGCCAGTCTTTATTTTGCCTACTCGCAAGAGGAAGGAAACCCGACGGTCAGCAATTCTTCCGTCTCTCAAAAGGCCATCGCGAGAGAAGACAAGCCGGATGAATAGGCTTTGAATCGCAAGGTGGCTTGGAAATGAGTGACGTTCTGTTGATTCACGACGCCTACGGAAATCCAGAAGAGTCATCTCTGCTTGCCGAACAACTTCAGTACGCCGGATTCAAGGTAGAGCTTTGCGTGGATGCAGAGCAGGGCGTAGTGCGCGCACTAGCGGGCGAACAAGCTCTGACCGTTGTCGCCAGCTTTTCGCCTGTCAGGAGCGGTCTGGAAGTATTGCGGCAAATTCGCCAGCGTTCGTTGCAGCCGGTCGTTTTACTGGCCAATGGCAGCAGCAGCGGTGCGGAGCGAGTTCTGGCCTTTGAACTCGGCGCGGATGATTACCTGGAACAACCTTGTTTATTCGAAGAACTGACCGCCCGCATCCGCGCCATATTACGGCGCAGTAGCAGCGGGATCAGCGCCTTCGGCCATTTGCTGAAGGTCAATGACCTGGAACTGGACAAACTGAAACGAACACTCCGGCAGAACGGCGAAGAAATCACGCTGACCAATTCCGAATTCGATTTGCTGGAACTGTTAATGAAACGAGCCGGTCAGCCCGTTTCTCGCGAAGAAGTTGCGCAAATGATTTTCGGGCGGCAACTGAATTTGAACGACCGCAGCATTGATGTCCACATCAGCAACCTGCGGAAAAAACTTGGCGCCGGACGCATCAAAGCGATTCGCGGCGTTGGCTATTCATTTACGATTTCATAACTGAAAGTAGTACTCCCTATGGAACAATTATCCCTAAAGCAATCTGAAGCATCTTTTTTTATCGGCCCCACGCGCAGTTATACAACTTCACAGTACGATGATGATCTGGCGGTTTTCGCTTCCACTGGCTGTGAAGCTTCGTTCGCGGAATTGTTGGCGCGTCATCGCCGTATGGTGACGCAGGTCGTCCGCCGTTATTTCGAGCGACAGGACGAAGTCGAAGAACTGGTGCAAATCACATTTATCGAAGCCTGGGTCGCCATCGGTTCCTATCACGGACGCGGCCCGCATTCGTTTGCAGCCTGGCTGGCCAGAATTGCAGTCACGTCCTGTTTCGACGAATTGCGGCGAAGACGCAGACGGCGCGAAGACATCGTCAGCCAGTTGGGCGAAGAAGATGAGGAATCTTCTTTTGAATGGCTGGCCGCGCAATTTGCCAGCGACCGCATTGAACACAGCGCCATCAACCGCAATCTGGCGGGAAAGCTAATGATGCTGCTGGAACCCAATGATCGGCTGGCGTTTGTTATGCTGAAAGCCCAGGAATTTTCCATCGCCGAAATCGCCCATTTGATCGGCTGGTCAGAAAACAAGGTGAAAATGCGAATTCACCGGGCCAAATCCATCTTGCAGCGCAAAGCGAGGCGCCTGACATAGCTGAAGCTTTCAGAAAGCTCTTTCATTGGCCATTAACCGATGAAAGAGCTTTCTCTGTTCAACGCGGATTTCTCTTCACCATTGCGTCTCGTCTGCCATTCCCTTCTCGCAATGCTCTCAACTGGCGCGCGCGACTTCCAGACAATTCTTCTTCGGTCACACTTTCCTGAAACTCAATTGTTGCGCCGGTCTGGCTGCTGAGTGTTTCGCTGTTGATTGTTGCCTGGATCACGATGTCTTTTTCCTTGCCGGCAATGTCTTCCGCCAGATCAGAAGTCAGCGGAATTTCGATTCGATCCACGCCCGGCAATCCTGGTTCAGGCCCAGCGTAGCTTGGAATTAAATCCGTGCCATCAAAAGTTGCTTTGACGCCCGTGGCGAATCGCCATCCCGTGCCGGTCAGGACTAGAACTCTCTTTTCGCCCTCTTCGCTGACGGCGCAGGGTGGGGCGGAGTATTGGATCGCGCCACTTGCCAGAATCAATCCGCATCTGGCAGTCACTTTGCCGTCGCCGTCTTCAGTTTCGGTGAATACGCCCGGCGCGGCGTCTTTAACAGATTGGCGCGTGTTGAAAATCTTTCCATTCGCGAGCACTTGCACTAACACACTATCGTTAGGTTCGACGCTCGAAGGCACGATGAAGCGGATTTCTTCCGGCGCAACGCGCAGGATGCGCGCGGCAACGCCAGCGACCTTAACAGTCACGCCAGCCAGTTCAAACGGCGGATCGGTGCGCGACGCTTCAAGAGTTTGCTGGCTGAAAACATCAGTTTCGTCGTCATCGTTCTGCACCAGCGCATAGGCAATCGAACCGCGCGCGACGGGACCGCTTTCCTGGCTGGCACCGTTGATGACGGACAAATCCTGTTGGAAACCCGCGAACGCCGTCGTTACCTCTTCCTGACTGGTGACGGATTCGGAATTACTGGTCAGCAAAACCATCGTTTCGACATTAACCCGATTCGCCAAGTCTTCGTCGAGCGATACCGTGATCTGATCCAGCCCCAAGTGTTCCCTGCCCTCGTCATCCACATAAGGCCCGGATGAACTAGGCGCGACTTCCACTTCATCTTCTTCTGTGTCATTGAGCTTGAACCGAAAACGCACGCGAATGTCTGCACCAAAGCGCCAGCCCGTGCCATACAGCACGATCGAGTTGGGTGCGCCTTGGTACCCAATCGTGCATGGAAGTGCAGCGTATTCGGTTTCCTTGCCATTGTCGGACGTCCGCGCACACTTGGCGTTGGCTTGTCCCTTACCGTCGCTGCGGATGGCATACACGCCTGGCGCAGCGTCGCGTATGTCAACTGTCGTTCGGGAAATAACACCGTTGTTGTTGATGATGACCAGCACGTCGTCATCCGCTGCCAGCCCGGTCGGCAGTACGAAGTTGACCTGCCCGGGCGTAACGGAAATCAGTCGAGCCGCAATGCCCGAAAGCGAATCCCCAGCCGTAACGCTGACGCCGCTGAGTTCATACGGATAATTGTCAACGTCCTGAGATTCGCCCGGCGTGTTTGCCAGTTCCGAACCGAAAGCCGCCACAATCGAACCGCGCGCCACCGCCGTCCGGTCAAAGCTGGCGGCATTGGCCAGCACCGGTGCGGCTGTGTTTTCCCGAATCGCGGGACGCAACACCGCCTGAAAAACTTCTGCTGTTGAGTTGAACTGCGCAGCCAGCAAGTTGCCATTGTTTGAAAACGCAATGCTCTGGCCACCGTCGCTGATGAACGGCGCAAACAAAATCAGCCGCTGATCTGTCGTGACAGTGTCCACTTCGGTTTGCGTCACCAGAAAGAATTTCGGATTGCTTGGCGTTGACGCCGCAATATCGTAACGAAAAATTTCGCGGCTGTTATTGAAGTTCCCGGCGGTGTCATTGATTACAGGCAGGTTCAGTTTGGAACTAAACGCGACCAGCGTTCCTTCGCCATTAACGCTGGGAAAGTAGTTGTAATCGCTCAAGTCGCGTTTGCCAACATCCTGCGTGGTGATTTGCGTGAAGGCTTTGGTCGTGGCGTTGTACAGGAACACATCGCGAATCCGTTCGCCGGTTTTCGTCGGCGCAGCTCCACCCGCCGATTCAAACACCAACAAAGAGCCGTCGTCGCTCAAGTGCTTGGAAAACCGGCTGAGCACATTGACCGCGCCATCTTCCGGGACTTCAGCCTGCTCTGTAGTGTTGGTGACTTGCGTCACCTGATTGATCGGATCGCCGATTTTGTACAGATAAATTTCTCCATTCAGGTCGGCGTTGTTGATGGCGGCGTTGCCGGTGAAGTTATAGCCGGAAAGGAACGCCAGCGTTTTGCCGTCGCCGCTCAAAAACGGATTGCTGATGAATCCCTTCGCCTCGAAATCCTTGATGCCTTCGTCAATGCGTTTGTGCGTGACTTGGGTGTATTTCCTCGTGTTCACTTCATATAGGTAAATCTGCGCGTTCTTGTCTTCGTTCTGTGCCGAAAATTGCAGCACGCCGCGCTGCTTGAACAGGCTTCGCGTGGAAACGAAGGCGATGACCGAGCCGTCAAAATTGATCGTCGGTGTGTTGTTGTCGAAGCTGTCTTTCAGTCCGTCAGTTTCGGTGATGCGCTGGATGGTGGCAGCGGTTGCGCCGCGCGGCAGCGTCCCCAGATAGATCTCCCCGTTTCCATCAGCATTGGAAACATCAGTGAGTTGGCCGCTGGTTGAAGCAAACACAATGCGCGTGCCGTCGCCGCTGATGGCGGGCACGGCATTCAATGTGGTGGCCTGCCCCGGCGGACAACCACCGGGACAGTTCCGTCCGCTCAGCGTTTGGCCGCCGCCGCCCGAAACAGACTGAGTGCCGGTTTTCGTAATCTGAATGATCTTTCGCAGGTCAGTGTCATATACAAAGATTTCGGTGTTGCCGTCTTTGTTTTCGCCTGTGAAATCGTTCGATGATTCAAAAACGATGCGCTTGCCGTCATTACTGGCTCCACGCACGAAGGCTCCGTTCGAGCTTGCGGTGTTGGTGATCGGAATAATCGAGGTCTGCTGCGCCAGCGTATAGCTGGGGATCATCGCGAAGAAAATAGCCAATAACAACTTTACTGCTCTGTTCATTCAGTAATACTCCCTTTTGGAGTGGGGCGGCTTTGGCGACGCTTCGATAGGCGGTTCATTTAAAGGACTACCAAAGCTACGCCGGAGCCGTAGCACTCCAAATAATATTGAAAAAACGGCACGGCTGCGGGGACTAACGGACTCCTAACCGTGCCGATCAAGCCACTGCTTCTATATTTCTGATAAGCGCTTCAGCCCGCGTTTCGGTTGGTAATGATTTGTCAGTAATTGCTTACAATTCTTAACAAACCTGAAAGCCCTCTCAGTCGCCTATACCACCAGAACTTAATTTGTGAAGTGTCCCAAGCTCCGGCCGATGTGTGGGCGACGGACACTATTCAATTCAAGCCCTTGCGGATGCGCGGGCTACCAACTCAATTCAAGTGCGCTGAACAAGGGAGGAAAGAACCATGTATCTTTTTCAGCAGACGAATCAGCGAGAAGGCATTCGCCATCTTGCTATCGCATTCATCGCTCTGCTTCTGACCAGTTTGATCTCTGCCGCTGCCATGGGGCAGACCGAAACGGGACAGGTCACTGGCAAAGTGACAGACCCAACTGGCAATTCCATCGCGGGCGCGACGATCAACATCAAATCGCTAGAGCGCGCCAGTGAACGAAATTCCATCACCAACAGCGCGGGCATTTATGCGCTGCCGAACCTGCAACCCGGCACCTACGAAATCACCATCACGGCCAAAGGCTTTGCCGTTACGGCGCAGAAGCTGACGGTGACAGTCGGCTCCCGCAACACAATGAACTTCGGCTTGGAAGTTGCGGCGGCCAATGCGCCGCCCGATCCGAAATATGTGGTCGAAGCCGCCGATCTGTCCGTGGACACCGCAACGCAGACGGTTTCCACCGTCATTACGCAAAAGCAGATTCGGGATTTGCCTTCGCTGACGCGCAATCCGTATGACTTTGTCGCCCTGTCCGGCAACGTTTCGCCCGGCGATCCGACGCGGCGCGGCGCGGGATTGGCGATCAACGGGCAGCGTGCAGCCAGCATCAACTTTTTGCAAGACGGCGCGGTCAATAACAATCAGTTTTCCAGCCAAATCGGCCAACGCGCGCCACTGGAATCGGTGCAGGAATTTCGCGTTATTTCCGGCGGATTGTCTTCGGAATACGGACGCGCTTCGGGTGGTGTGGTCAACGTCGTGACGAAATCAGGCACGAATCAATTTCACGGCACGGGCTTCGGCTTCAACCGCGTTTCGGCGCTTTCATCAAACAGCTTCGACAACAACGCGAACGCACTGGACAAAGGTGTTTTCACGCGCAACCAATACGGGTATTCCATCGGTGGCCCGGCCATCAAAGACAAGCTTTTGTTTTTCAACAGCAGCGAATGGACAAAGGTGCGCAGTTCGACGCCGGTCATCAACATCGTTCCGTCGTCGGCGCTGATTGCAGCTTCGTCCGAAGCAACGCGGAATTACTTCGGTCAGTTCGGCCTGAGCACCAGCTTGCCCGCAGACAATGACGACAACGCCAGCAAGCTTTATACGAAAGCCGAAATCGCCAACCTCTTTCCAATCATCAAGGGCGGCGCATTCGACAAGATCAAATCTGACACCATCGTTTTTGGCCAGGTGGAAAACCGGATTGCGGCGGATGCCGGTGGCGGCGACCCGCAAAATGCCTTCCAGTCCGTGACGCGGCTGGATTACAACTACAGCAATAAGGAAACGCTTACGCTGCGTTACGGCACCGACCGGCAAACACTGTTTGACGGGACCAACAGTTCCAGTCCCTACGGCGGATTCAATACCGGCACGCGGTTGCAGAATGACAATCTATCGCTGTCACTGACGCAGGCGCATTCTTCGCGGCTGATTATGCAAACGCGGCTGGCAGTGAACCGGCTGGAATACAATCAACCGCTGGGCAGCGCCGGTTCGGTTCCGGGCTTTTATTTTTTTGCCAACTCAACGCCGACGATTGACGGTTACGCCATTGGACTGCCGGGATATTCAGCCAATCGCAGCGCGGCGATTCCCTTTGGAGGGCCGCAAAATCAGTTTCAGGCGTATCAGGACGGCACTTACCTGCGCGGCAAACACGAAATTCGTTTCGGCGGTTTGTACAGCTATACCCAGGACAATCGCACCTACGGCGCGTTGCAGAACTCGACGCAGATTCTGGGCAACACCAACAACTTCGGGCAGGCGCTGGACAATCTGGTCAAAGGCAAACTTTACAGCTTCACAGGCTCGATTGATCCGAACGGCAAATTCCCCGGCGAAGTGATCACGCTGCCCGCCGAAGCGCCGAACTTCACGCGCAGCAACCGTTACTGGGAAGGCGCGGCGTATGTGAACGACGCGTGGCGGGTGCGGCGCAATGTGACGCTGAATCTGGGCGTGCGCTACGAATTTTTCAGCACCCCGCACAACAAAGACCGCAACCTGGACAGCAACTTCACCTTTGGCACGGGCGCGAATCTGTTCCAGCAGATTCGCAACGGCAAAGTCGAATTGACTTCCGCCACCGACGCGAACGGCTTTTATAAATCGGACACGAATAATACGCGCCGCGCGTGGGCTTTGCGTGGGATGTGTTCGGTGATGGCCGGACCAGCGTGCGCGGTGGTTACGGCGTGGCTTTTGATCGCGTGTTCGACAATGTCACCGCCGCCATTCTGCAAAATCCGCCGAATTACGCCGAAGTTTCGCTGGTTGCGGGAACGAATGTCAGCGGCATTGACATCACCGACAGCAACACTGGCCCGTTTGATGACACTGGAAAACTGACCTTGCCGCAAACGAAGCTGACGGCGATCAGCCAGAATCTGAAAACGGCATACGCGCGGTTCTGGAACGCTTCGCTGCAACGCGAATTGGCGCGCAATCTGATTGTTTCGGTGGATTATTCCGGTTCCGAAGGCAATGACCTGTACTCTATGTCCAACGTCAACCGCATCGGTTCGGGCAACGTCTACCTGGGCGATGCCTGCACGACGGGCAACTGCACCCGGCGGCTGAACCAGCAATACGCCGACATCAATTTGCTGACCAACGACGGCTATTCCACCTATCACGGCGTGACGGTCGGGATTGACAGCCGCAACTTCCTCACCAAAGGATTGATGTTCAATGCTCGTTACACCTGGGCGACGGCGAAAGACAACATC
>CAZXHW010000347.1:0-8092 GCA_964639915.1 uncultured Heliomicrobium sp. | reverse complement strand
CGAGATAGGCCCCGTAACTTCCTCCCAGCAACATCACGCGGTCTGCGTCGAGATCGGGCTGCGTTTTGATCCAGTCGAGAAGCGCGCCAATGTCCTTCACCGCGTCTTCGCGCCGCAGACCGTCATCGAGTTTCAGGAACGTTTTGCCAAAGCCGGAAGATCCGCGCACGTTGGGATAGATCTTCACCACGCCAAGCTCGCTCATAAAATAATTTTCGTCGTAGCCATATTCGGGGCGGTACTGTTCTTCGGGGCCGCCGTGAATATCAATGATGACCGGACGTTTGCCTGTAAATGTTGTGGGCGGGTGATAGATGAAGCCGGAGATCGTTCTGCCATCGAAACTCTTCCAACGGATCAGCTCGGGCTGTGACAGCTTTTCCGTATCAGCACCGTCGGAGACGCTTTTTGACCAGCGTTCGTTCTTCATTGTTGCTGTGTTGAACGAATAGACATCGTTTGGCGTGCGCGGCGATTTGTAGTTGAAGGCAAGATCGGTAGAGTTGTTGTGCCAAATCAGACCGGAGATGATGCCGACCGGCAACGAAGCAACGGCTTTGCGTTGGCCGCTGCCAGTGTCGAGTAAGTATGGACGCGAGACGCCGTCTTCATTAATGACAAACGCAATCGTCTTTCCATCTGGCGAAAGACGGAATTCATCAACATCCCATTTTGTCTCGACAGTTAAATTCCTGAGCTTCGCGTCGGCGAGATTCAAATAGGCCAGATACCGAACATCCGAATCCCAATTGGATATAAGGTAGATTCCTTTCCCATCTTTACTGAATCGCGGGCCGCTGAAGTATCCGCTCTCTTTCTCTGTTTTCCCCAACAACAACCGTTTTTCGCTCGTCGCCACGTTGATCAGCCACAGTTTGCTTTGGGTATTGGAGATGAATTCGCAGAAGACCACTTCTTTATCGTCCGGCGACCAATCGTATGCCTTTAGGTAGTTGCCAGTTGATTCGGCGAGCAGGCGATTACTTTTCGGATCGAATGGATTGATGAGTGAAAGGTTCACGCCTTGCCCTTTAGCAGGCGAGAAACTGTAGACGACATTTTCACCGGAGTTCGACCAGACGAATTCGGTGTTTCTTGATTTGTCTTCGGAGAGACGAGTGCTCGAATGATTCTCGATGTTGTAAAGATACATCTGAAACGATTCATCGCCGTCAGTGTCGCGATTGTAGATCAGATACTTCGCTTGCGGCTGAAAGTAGATGTCGTAAATTCCGCCGAATCGTAAGTAGAGCCACGGCTTCTGCGCCGCCTCTGATGATTCGATGCGCGAAACCCAGGTCGCACTTGAAATGCCTTTTACCCATAACTCCCGCTTGTCTGGATGCCATCCGGCCAGCGGCAGGCCGTATGCACCGGTGTAGCGTTTGAGCTGATGCGCTAATGAGGACGGGATTTTTGGAATGCCCTGCGTTTCTATTCCTTCAGGCGGAGTAATGGCATCGCTCTGCGCAGAAACTGTGCGCCAACTCATCATTCCCGAAATAGTAACTGTCGCCGCAACTGCCAAAAGCCCGATAAACGACAATAGCCGAAAGACTCTTCTCATAATTGGCACCATTTGATGATGTTGTATACGTAGGGGGAAGAGTTCAAGGAGATCAGCACGATTGACGGCCTCTCTCTACATCACAGTAGACGGCGGAAGTGCTCTCTAATTCCATTTGCTCGAAAAAATATTTTCCGTGATGAGAGTGGAATCATCTTCCTCATCCGCCGTCTCTTACAACGCCGCGATAATGATGGAGATGTTATGGAAGAAACGACCAATCTCACCAGGATTGAAGATCGAGCATTAATCATAGCCCCTGATTCGGCTATACAACAAACGATTCAACTCGTCCTGGAGCAGGCTGGGTGGCACGTCGAAGTATGCCACGGTCGAGACGAGTTTCGCTCAATGTCTGACATGCCCTCCTGGCTTTTAATGATCATCGTCTGCGGAAATGATTCCGTCTCACTACAAGATACGTTGCAAGGTCTGCAGCCGCTGATCAACAGCGAGCAATCCTTCGCCATCGTCATTGCCGAACAGCCTTCGATCAATGACGCCATCCTCAGCACGCGGCTTGGAGCGATGGACTACCTTGCCTGGCCGGTCCCGCCTGGTGAATTACTCGAAATTGCTGAACGAACGCGCAAACTCGCCAATTATGCGCTCTCGAAAAACTCTGTTGTCTTCTCGCCAAGCGGAACGACGCCAAAGTCTCGAAATACTGAGCGGGCATTGATTGGCGGATCGGCTGCAATGATCAACCTTTCAAAACAACTCGTCAGAATTGCCCGCTCGGATGACCTACGCGTCTTCATCACCGGCGAAACAGGCACTGGCAAAGAGGTCGTCGCTCGATTGATTCACGAAATCAGTGGTCGCAGTGGCCCCTTTCTGGCGGTGAACTGCGCAGCCACCATCGAAAGCCTGCTCGAATCCGATCTGTTCGGACACGAGAAAGGCGCCTTTACAGGCGCAAGTACTACAAAGAAAGGGTTGTGGGAAGAGGCGACGGACGGGACCTTGTTCCTCGATGAGATCACCGAGACTTCACCGTCGGTTCAGGCTAAGCTGCTGCGGGTTTTGCAGGAGGGAGTCTTAAGAAGGGTTGGATCGAATCGTGAAATCAAAGTCACGGCGCGCGTAATTGCGGCTTCAAACAGGGATTTGGAGCAAGCCGTCAAGGAAGAGCAGTTTCGGCAAGACCTCTTTTACCGCCTCGGCCAAGTGCTGCGATTGCCGCCGTTGCGGGAAAGGCTTGAAGACATTCCGGTGCTGGTTGATCACTTTTGCCACCGAGCTTCCAGGCAGATTGTGATCACGCCCGAAGCGATGGAGGTTCTCTGCGCCTACGATTGGCCGGGCAACGTACGTGAGCTTGAAAGTGTGATCCAGCAAATCGTCACCTTCTCCGGCAGTTTCGTGTTCCGCGAAGATGTTCAGCGCCACATTCACATTGAGCAGGAAGAACAGCGAAAGGCTAATCTACCATTCTGGAGTGCGATGAAAGCCTTCGAGAACGAAGAATGGCCGACGATGCGGGAACTTCGAAAATGGTATGTCGCTCAAGCCTATCTCTTTTTCAGAAAGGAACTGGCTGTCGCGCGGAAACTTGGGATTGACGTGCGAACGGTGAGCACGATTTTGAGAGGAGAGGTCGAACAAATGGCAGATGCTGATCCACAGCCGGATGATCTGTTATGAGGTGAAGGGACAGCTACCTTACTTCGCGCTTTTGCTGCACTCACCCGTTAAAACCTGGTTAAGCAATGAACCAAGCTCATCATTGAGCTGTTGGACAAGAACCTGGCGTTCTTCAATCTCTTTCTCGACGTAGATTAGTGCCAGACAGAGGGTCGCCAGCATTTCTTGCTGCGTAGAGGGTAGCAGTTCAAGCTTTGGAAAAGCATCATTTCTTCGCTTTTCTGAACCGTCAAGCCGTTTATCAGAGTTTTCACGATCATCGTTGGGCATGCTTCACCGTCCATTGGTTTGTCTGGCGACGGAATTGAAAGGTTGCGGAGGATGTCGTATTAGATGTTTTGGCAGACCAAACTCAATTCAACCTTTTTCAAGTGATGCCTGCATTCGTGCGCGCGCTTCAAAAGGCGATGGCGCGATTCGTCCGGCCTCGTGAAGCATCAGCCAGAGTCGGGCATAAAGATCACCGCTGCACCATGCTCTAGCGATCTCCATCAAGCCTCGCATGCTGATGGCGTCGGCTTGTTCTTTAGTTTGACAATGGTCAAACAACCGGCACGCATAGGGTGAGACAGAATGAATCGTGCAGCGGTCGTCCTTTAGAAAACGACAGGCGCTATCCTGCCTTCGCGCCGGCACTAAAGTCGGGATTTGAAACAATTCTCCATTCGCGATTATGGTTGCGCCAGGGCTTGCCAGAAGGTTGTCGAGCGCAAATCGCACAATATCGGTTTCATTCATGTGATCGGCGATGCGCTGAATGTCGGACGGGACAAGATAGCCTGGAATGAAATAGCAGTTGCGAACGCATTCTTTACAGGCGCATTCAGTCCGCGTATATCCAACTTCGCTTCTTTCTCCTAACATTGTTCGTACCCTCCATGATGAGTTAGCCAGAAAGGTCAAGACAGCCGCTATGCTGAAATGAGCTTGATTACGCGATTTATTGCTGACCGCTCTTGATCTTTCTTTTTCAGATAACTCTGAGTCTGACTTCCTCTTCATTGCTCAAGCTGAGCAATACCGTTTCCAGCTTGTGGCTGCGCCGGCTTTTGTATTCCGGGGCGAGGCGGATGATCTTTTCTCCTTCAGGAACGAATCTGATCAGATCATCCCAGGAGAAATCTTGCGGGACAGCGTTGCCGATGATCTTTCTGATTTCGCGCTCGCAGGACTGCTCGTAGCTTTCAGACATCTCTTCATAGCTGCGCCCATCGTCATTGGTCGGATCGAATGCCGCCCACGCATCGGACTGGTAGAACACCTGCGGGTCAGCACCGCCCACCGTGAAATCAACGCTATCAACATCCCAGTTGCTCGGATCGTTGAAGGTGAAGACAACGTGATTGCCTACATCGCGCCACTTGACTGGTGGTTCCTTCTCAGTGCCGAACCCCCACTGCCCCGCCTCGTGGAAAATGAGTGAGCACCCTTCAAGAAGTGGAATCGGTGCGCCCGGCTTCCACCAGAGATGTTGAATGCTGAGTCTGGATTGGTCAGCCGCTAAGACTTCGTAGGCTGTACCTATCAATTCGAGAAAGGTATGCAGGCCGTTTGTATCGGAAAAGACCTTGCCGTCTTCCTGAACGACCTGCACGTCCTCAGCAAGCAGCAATTGCGGATGCTCATAAGTAAAGACCTCCGGGGTGAACGAACGCGTGGCTTCACCGACATCATTCCCTGATTCATATGGCTTGCGCCGAGCAGCCACAAAGACAGGGAGATTTCGCGCTTGCTTAGGGTAATCGCGGTAGAAGCCCTGAAGTGCCAGCGCGTTGATTTCGCTTGCTGGCGACTGAGTGAAATAATCCGCCAACGCATCGCAGATGAAATTGAGCAGGCATTGCAGCGCCTGATCTTTGATGACGCCGCGCCGCGAAGGAGCCATCGGGTTGACCGGTCGGCCACGCCTGACTTCGAGGTAGGCATTGAAATGACTGTGCTGAGGCACTTCGATCATTTGCCCGAACCAGTTGATCCAGAGACCTGTCGTGGTGGAATAGCCGCTCTTATCGTGAAGCCCAATGAGGAGGCGATTGCTTTGGTACTCAGTCTCAATCAGCGGAATCTGTGGCAGCGCGGGGTGAGGAATATTCGTGTGAACGACCGCATCATTCAGCGTGATGTTGAGCAAATCGTAATAGCCCTGTGCGGGAGACCGCGTGAATTGCGGGTTGCCAGTCAAAACTCTGACGAGGTCTTCTGTCAGACCCTTCGAGCAGGTGACGCCTATGTTCAGGCCGGGCGCAGGAAAGCTGATCACCTTCAAATTATCCTGCCAGTTGACTGCATATTGTTCATCGGTCCACCAGCGTTTGGCATCAACCTTTAGCGAGAGCAGGTTGGACGTGAAACATACCGACTCGACCACTTCGTGCGCTAGCAGGCTGTGAAGACCAAGTCCCATTGGCTGCTGCTCTTCTTCAATCTGTTGATCCCATCCTGATTCCCCGAGTTTGACGATAGCTTCAAAGTCAGCCTCATTACGCAGGCCGCGACCATCATCCTGATAGATGAAGCCGCTATCATCGGTTGTGATCTGCACATTTCGTGCGCCAGCACGTTGCGAGTTTTGAAGCAGTTCGCTGAGGATTTCGCCGATGTCGCCTGTGAAAGCTCGCTTGATGCCAAGCCGCAGACGCATTGGATTGATAAGATCGGTAATCTGAGAGGAAGACATAAAGCATCTCCTTAAAGATGGAACGAGGGTTACGATTCCTCGATGAATTGCGGAAGTTGGTGATTGTCGTAATGCACGATGAAATCCATCAGGACTTCGGGCAGGTCAGCGACAGACTCGCCGGGAAATTCAATAAAGATTTGCAGAGGTACTCCGAACGACTGAGACAGCGCCTTTGCTGTCTTTCGATCAGAAGTACGGGCGTACTCAAGCGCGATGACAGTGTTTGGAATTGCTCTGGCAAGCGGACACGATCTGCTGAGTTCGTCAGTCCCGTCGGGTGCGCTGCCTTTGGGAATTTCCAGCAGCGGATTCAGACCGCAGCGTTCGCGGACCGCGTTGATGTATTGCAGCACCAGAGAGAATTCTTCTTCGCCCATCTCAGTAACCTCAGTATGTGTTTGATGTCCGAAGCCAAAATGCTGGAAGATCCCGTTTCGGCTCGCACCTCTGCCCACAGCTTCGTTTCCTTGCCCGCGCCTTGCGGCTTCAATCAAAGAGCCATTCCTGGCCGGTTTCGCCTACCGCTTCTTTCCATCGCGCTTCAAACCATTCAAAGCCGTAGCGGGTTTTGGATTCGACGGTGGCTGGGGCGACAACGAAAAATTCCTCAACTGTTGGATAGCGGTCCGTCTCGCGTTCGCGCGCGTAGCCATAGCTGATGTCATGTTCGACGCGAACTTTGAGATGTGATGACATCTGCTGGAAGCTTGTGATCATCTCGGCCTGACATCCAGTCATCAACTTTTCCACGGCGCGATCAGCGCGGCCTGGCGCACGGTAGATGCGCCGCACGCGGTAGAGCGCGTATTCGGTCGTTTCCAATCGCCTTCTGAAAAGCTGCAATGCTTCGATGAGATGATTGTCGGTGGTGATGGAGCGGAGCGTGCGGTCACGATAGAGCGTGCCGCGTGGGTTGAGGGCGAGACTTTGATGTTCGAGCAGCAGTGCCTCAGCGACCTGCTCAGGAAACTGCTGCATCCGCGCAATGCCATCGTCTTTAAGCGCGTTGAAAGGACAATAAACACAGGCCGACTTTTGCCATGTTTCGCCGGTAATCTCTTTCAGATATTGCTGGCATCGTTCACGCGACCAGCGCCAATCCGAAAGCGGATACCACCCTTGTCTCAGAGCAGTGTCGTATTTGGCTGCGCGGAAGATTCGTGATTCTTCATTGCAGTTAAAACCGAAAGCAACTCGCACTTTTTCAGGTTCGCGTTCGGCAAAGGCGCGTTCACTCTTCACAATGCGTGATTGCTCATCTACGTTGTAACCAAGCGCGTGGAGATACGATTGCCCGGATAATTCCTGCGCCAGCCAGGTCTCTATCACCCAGGCTTTGAATTTGAGACTGCAACGGCGTTCCCCGGAAAACTGCGGAACTGTTCCGGCGGCTCTTAATTCTTCGCTGAGCGTGTATGCGCCCTGCAGATGAATCTCGAATGGTCTGCGCGTATCGCTGAGGACTTTAATGCCATCAGCTTCCAGATGACCGGCACGTGCGACCTGCACATAGCGAACACGATGGCGGCGCAGACGAGGCAGTAAATGCTCTTCGCATAGGTTTTTCGTATCGGGGTACTCGCCTCCAGTTTGTGAGGTGACGACAATCAGATCGTGTTCGAGATTGAAATCGCGCGATTCAGGCTCTTCCAGCCAGCGCAGCAGAAGGGCGGACGATTCCACGCCCATCCCAAAACTGAGGACAATCTTCATATGCGACCATCTTGTCGTTGGAATGGGATGCCAGCAGCATTTCGCAGCGAACTGCTTACTGACCGTAGCCGAAGGGAATCCATCGGAGTGGGTCGGGTGGTAGCGCCCCGCGTTTTAAGTTGAAGATCCACCAGCCACGCGCCGCCGTTGTCAGTCCGCCTTTCCGTCCCCATTCGCGGTAATGGTTGTGTTGGGAATGATGCTCGACGTGACATTGCTCATGAACTTCAACCGTCTTATCCCCGCCTTCTGACTTCAAGGTTGGATGGTGCTGATTAACTTTGTCGTTTTTGCGAATAGGGCGATGGCAAAGAACGCAGTTGCGTTCACGATGATTTAGAGAGGAACCAGAGGTTGTCGAACACACGTTTCCCTCCTGTGCTGACGCAGGGTCGCACCGGCAAATAAAACTCAATACAATTTGGTTTGTAGTAAGGGTGTGGCTCAGTCAGTCTGAGCTTCCGGGCGGGCTTTGCTGACAGCTT
>CAZXHW010000346.1:0-8118 GCA_964639915.1 uncultured Heliomicrobium sp. | reverse complement strand
ACACGATGGCTCAAGAGCTTGCTGTTTAACGTCAGCGCGACTGATCCGCTGACATTTGCTGGAGTCTCGCTATTGCTGCTGTTAATCGCTCTGCTGGCTTGTTACCTGCCCGCTCGCAGAGCGGCAAAGGTTGATCCAATGACGGCGTTGCGGCACGAGTAGAGAATCGCAAAATTCCCAGATGGGGTTTCGGCGCTGAACGCGAATTCCCCCTTTTAGCCAACCCTTCCCGGAGCAACGACGAAAGATGCACAGAAAAACCAGCCCCCCAGGCTTTCTTCTATTCATCTCCTTGATAAAGCCGGTTGCTGTGTTGCCGAAAGATAGTGCTCATACTCCTTTTTCTTCCTCCAGACAATTGTTATAGAGACAGCATAGATGACAAAGGCAATAACATAGACTGTCCCTGTCGTTGGAGGCGGGTTGAGACCGATTGCTTTTAAGCCAAAATATGCGGGGAAAAATATGAGCGATGATAGAAATAGAAAACTCCCCGCAAATGGAGACTTCCTTAAATATAGGTACAACAGAACAACGCACTGAATTAAAGCTAGAGCAATAAATGCATCTAAGGGTCTCCCAGCAAAAAGTTCTTTTATTGTAAAAGCATCGCCAAGAACAAAAAGAATCACTACAGTGGTGAGAGGATTTTTGGTCATAGTTATCTTCGGACAACAATTATGAGTCCTACTGGGTTTGTGAGCGGTCAGTTCGGCATCTGCCAAATAGGCTCTACCGTATATTCGCCGAGCCCTTCACATTTCCAACTCCGACAAGGAATGCTTTTGCTTCTTCGACCTCAGGCCTGGCGCCATCGGCTTGCCGACACAACGCCACAAGCCTTCCGTAGTAAGCCTTCGCCATCTTCTGATCACCTAAGAGCTTATTCGCGCGGGCTGCGCCGTAAAGGCCATTGAACCGATTGGGTGCGCTGCGAAGCGAAGTTTCGAAGGCTTGCAAGGCTTCGGTTGGCTGCTTCAATTCCAACAACAACTCCCCAAGTTGTTCGCGCGCTGGAAGAATGTTGCAGGGCGTGACGGGATGCTTGTCCGTTGCGTCATCCAGGTCAGCCGCAGCGCGCATTACTCTGACAGATTCTTCGTGTTTGCCTTCAGCATACGCCAGCCAGGCCGATGCGGTCAGGCGCTCGATCTCAACTTGTTTGGCCCAGTCGTAGCCTTCCTTGATTTCGGCGAGGGTTTGCCGAATTTCGGTCAATGTCTTGACCTCCAGCCGCGCTGAGGCCAGATCACCAGTTCGCGCAGCGCCAACTGCACGCGCAAAGTGGATGTGGGCTTCGGCCCAACGAAATCGCTGCCAGGGAAAGGCTTCCAAAGGGCCTCGGGTAGATGACAATTTGGCGGCTTCGGCCCACTGTCTTCGTTCAAGCGCGTAGCGTGCGGGGATCGCGGCGAAGGCATAGGCGACTTTGAACGTCTCCGGCTCAGCTTTCTGAATCTTGTACACTTCATCCAGCACACTCCAAGCCAGTTTATCTTGCGCGCCTTGCAGATAGGCATATGCCAGGTAGTCCATCGTATGAATCCCTTCGTCCCACGTCCCGGTTAGATGATTTCGGGCTGCGAATACCTTCGCCGATGCCCTGGCGTCCAGATTTGAACGGATGGCTTCCTGCCACAGCCCCAGTCGCGTGAAAATGTGCGAAGGCATGTGCTGCGCGTGCGCGGAAGCGGGCGCAATCTTGGCGTAGCTGCGCGCGGCGGGCAGCGCTAGTTGCGCCAATGCCGGATAGTCGTAGCTGTGAATCAGGTAGTGCGCAACGCCGGGATGTTGCGGCTGGCGCGCCAGAACGCGGTTCAAAATCTGCGCGGCTTTCTTTTCATTGGGATAAGTCTTGTCGCCCGCCAGCATTCCTTTTGAAAGAAGCGTCAACGCGTAGAAAACCCCAGCTTCACGATCTGACGGATAGCGTTGGTAAAGTCGCTCCATCGCGTCGCTGTAAGCAAGCACGCGTGTTCGATGGTCCAGCTTGTCAGGGTCTTTGTAAAACAGCTCTATCGCCGCTATGTAGTCTCGCTCGCGCCCGGTGCGTGCGCCAACGGACTTGGCTTTTTCTATGGCGTTTAACCCCTTCTTCAACTCTGCCGCACTCGGCGGCGCCCAAATGGCGTGGTAATTGCTCATCGCGATGCCCCAGTACCCCATGCTGCATTTCGGGTCAGAAACGGTGACTTCGGTGAAGACCTTTTCCGCCTCTTCATATTCGAACGAATGAAGCCAGGCGACGGCGCGATTGAATTGCTTCTGGGCTTGCGGGGTGCAGGAGACGGGAAAACTAACTTGGCCAAGTTTTTCCGCCGAATCTCCTGAATGCTCGTGTTGATGCTGGTGTGGCTCTTTGGCTGCGACTGAAACCGTGCGGCAGTAACCAGGCGCGAGAACTATCGAGGCTAACATTGCAGTGGTCAGAAGAGAGCATTTCATCAATTTTCCTTCTTGGTGGGGAAATCAGAAAAGGCGGAAAACAACGCTTCAGATTACAGCGGCTCCACAGGTAGAACTTCAGAGCCGCCGTAATTATGAAGCACGCAAAACAATGGCTTGAAGGCCTGCATTGCTGCAAGAGTTCTAGATAAAACTCTCTATTCCTTAACAGCCAACTTTCCTTCAATGGAATCATCCAGTGTTTTTCCGATTGCTGCGCCAATTAACATCTTGACGCCCGCTACCAGATTTCCGTGCTTGGTATCCCAATAATATCCATCGGTTGGCGTAACTTTGATGACGGTAATGCGGGGATCATTCTCGCCTTCTGTAAACCAGGTTTTGATGATCGGTTCCCATAACTCTTTGATCTTTGCGCGATCGGTTGAGACGGTTGCGCGTCCGTCCAGTTGCAGAAAGTCGGAGTGCGCCGATCCCTGAAAGTAAAGTTTGACGGATGGATCCAGGGCCAGTTGCTGGTTCGTGTGGCTGTCGTTTGCGCTGAGAAACCAAAGATTTCCCTGGTCATCTACCTGGCGAACGTTCATTGGGCGCGCTGCGTTTGATTCGCCCGTGGGCACTGTCGTGCAGAAAAAACAGTTCTGCGCTTTTTTGACGATTTCCCTGATCTTGCTGACCGCTTTCTGTGCCTGCAAATCTTCATGGTTGTCTTCTGGTTGATTCTTATTGATCGAGTTCATCCTAAAACACCTCAACTTATGATTTTGTTATAGCCATTCAGTCGCGCATACGTACGTGACCGAAGAGAGCGTGTTCATTGGGGAATGATCTAAAGAACGAATGCGACAACGATACTGGTTGGCAGTGTTCCAGCGCAAGCAGGCTTTGAGAGCAGGTATGTTTTTGCAGGTCGTGATTCAGAAATGATGCAGTCATTTCTGAATCACGACTACCGAAAGGACAGGATATCGAGAGCGTCAGCGCCCCGCCAATGGCAGCCTGAAAGCAGCCATTTGCTCACCATTGCGAGCTAGCAATAAATCTCCAACAACGACCGGATGGTTCCAGGTTTTGCCCTCGATTGCCTTGAACCGAGCAACTTCCGTGAACTGGTCCGGAGTGGCTTTTACCAATGCCAACTCCCCTTCCTCCGACAACACCAACAGCAAGTCTTGATCAGGCAGCAAAACGAGTTGGCCATTGCCGTAGCGTCCGCCCTTCCATTTCCGCTTGCCGTTTTCAGTGCTGATGCAGGCGAGAATATTACCGTCGAAGCCGTAGGCATGGCCTTTGTGAATGGCGAAGTCGTTGAAGTTGGGCTTCAAACCATTTGACGTCCAGCGCTCTTCAACATTCCATCCGTCGGCACCATGCGTGACCGCAATCCGGCGCGAGGCGTTAGTGGTTCCACCTGTACTGATCAGAATGTCGCCACTACCCAGCAGCGCTGGTTGCACAATGGTATTGCCCGGCCAGGCATGTTCCCAGAGCACTTCACCCGTGGCTGGCGCGACACTGGTTGCGCCATCATCGCTGAGCAACAGAATCTGCTGAACTCCGTCAATCGTCGTTCGATGCGGCGAGCTGTACCCGCCTTTGTGCTCCGGGCCGAACCAGCGAGGCTTGCCTGTGGCGCGGTCATAACCAACCAGCTTGCCAGCCGCAGCAACAATGACAACGTCGCCAATGATTAACGGCGAACTTGAAAATCCCCACCCGGGAACCTTCGTGCTGCTATCCGTCGCCACGTTGCGCGACCAAACGAGCTTACCTGTAGCTGCATCCAAAACATTCAAAATTCCAGTTGCGCCAAATGCGTAAACGCGTCCGTTGCTCAAGGTGGGCGTCGCGCGCGGCCCAGCGCCTCCATTGGACTCATAAAATCGTGCGGGATCGCGATGCCGCCAAACCGGTTCGCCTGTGGAGACTTTGTAACAGGCCACGAGTTCTTCATCGCCGCGCTGTTCCTGCGTGTAGAGCAAATCGCCGCGAACCGCGAACGATGACCAACCCGGTCCGATGGGACGACGCCAGACTTCAACCGGCGGCGATGCAGCCCAGTCGGTTTTAATCTGAATGCCGCGAATAATGCTGTCGCGGTTGGGACCACGAAAGCCGGGCCAGTTGGCCTGCGATTCTGAAGCAGCGGCGTCTGGTGTTGGTGTTGTTGCAGCCTCCGGAGTCGGTGTTGGCTGACCTTCGGTTTTGCTTTCCGGCGATTCCTTTGGAGTTTCTGCCGTTTCCGTAGAAGGCGGCAACGGTTTTGGTTCGTCGTTCGCCTGCGCCAGCAACAGTTGCTCTGGCGTCGGCGTCCAGCGCCAATGAAATTCTGAACTACTGCCGATCAGCCCTGCGGTCCGCACCAGCGTCCACGGCACACACGCCAGCAAAATCACCGCCACCAATGAAGCCCGGCGAGGCCCGACAGCAAGACGACGGGTTGCCAATGCCCAAACGACCAGGACAAGGCTGATGATCGGAATCGAATAGAACGCCAGCATCATCCCCATCATTCCGCCCTTGATGGATTCGTGAACGATGAACCGCGTCGCAAACACCGCAACGATCATCAGGACGACCGCGCCTATGCGTTCGACCCAGGGCGCTCGGCTAAAAAACAGCCACCACACAATGATGCCGATGGCAAACAGCATTCCGCCAAGCATAGCAATCATGGCCAATGGAGTTGAATAGAGTTCAGCGTCAGGCGCGACGAGTGGAGCGATGTATCGTAGGAGTATTAGCGCGATGGCGATGACCACGCCGGGCCAAACCCGGAGCGGCTTCTGGGAAGTCGAAAGCTCAGTTTGTGCGATATTCATGCTCGGCTATACGGCACTTCACACCTTGAAGATGCACTTTTTTACAGAACTTCGGTTTCTGAATTTGGGAGGCGAGCGGCACCCAGAACCCTACAAATTCCGCGCCACGACAGGTGATGATTCCGGCAGCGGGATGAATTCTGTTTCTTCGGGAACGGGCGTGAATTTGCGTTGTTGCCAGTCCTCTTTTGCCTGCTCGATACGATCTTTTGAACTCGATACAAAATTCCACCAGATGTGTCGTGGACCATCAAGCCTCGCTCCGCCAATCAGCATCAATCTTGCCGATGAATCGCTACCAGCGCGAAGGGTGAAGGTTTCCCCCGGCTTAAAGACAAGAAGCTGGCCAGCGCTGAAAACGCCGCTTTCGGAAGGCAATTCGACGGAACCTGCGACAACGTAAACGGCACGCTCTTCGTGTTCAGACGATAATTGCAGCCTCGCTGCGGGTTCGAGCGTTGCGTCGGCATAAAACAACTCCGATTGCGTAACGACTGGCGAGCGCGCGCCATACAGCGAACCGGAGATCAGTCGTACGCGCTTGCCCTCCCCTTCGATGATGGGCAACTCTTCTGCCCCGTGATGCGCAAAAGTCGGCTCGCCTTCTTCATCACGCGTGGGCAAAGCAACCCAGGATTGCAGCCCAAAAAACTTCGATCCGGATTGACGCAATTCTGGTGGGGTTCGTTCGGAATGTGCGATGCCTCTGCCAGCGGTCATCCAATTGACCTCGCCGGGACAGATCGTCTGGACGTTGCCCAAACTGTCGCGATGCAACAGTTCGCCTTCGAACAGATACGTCACCGTCGCCAGCCCAATGTGCGGATGTGGCGCGACGTCCAGTCCAGCACCAGCGCGCAACACTTCCGGCCCCATCTGGTCCAGAAAGATGAAAGGGCCAACCATTCGCCGTTGTGAATACGGCAGTACGCGCTGGACTTTGAAACTTCCAACCAGATCGCGTGCGCGTCCGGGAATCACAATGTCCAGCCCGTCTGGTAGCAGTGGCCTGGCAAACTGTTCTTGTGGAGAAGCAGTATTCATGCCGTTCCTCTATGGTACGAATTCACATTATTAGTTGCTTGAAGGTGTAAGTACTCTTCCTTCATCAGCGCGAAGCCGTGACGCGGCAATCTGTTTTGCCAAGTGGGATTGGGAAGGCTGTTTCACTTTGGATGGTCGCCCTTCCGAAACCATGCGTCTGTAGGCTTCTGGCCAATCAGGAAGCTGTGCGCTTTCCTGTTCCCAATTCGCAACCGAAGCCTCGTCGCACCAATCCATCAACTTGGGCATGACTTTGCGATGCGCTCCCGTGTCCCTGAAAGCTTTCATTGCTGCCAAATCGTCCCACGCCGTCAAGGTCCAGAATGCATTTCGGGCATCACGCGCGATTCTTCCTCCAAGGAAGCCTGGCGTGCGTTCTGCCTGACGAACGCTGGCCAACGCCTGCCAGAAGAATTGCAGCAGATAACGAATAGATCGGACGCGAAGACGTGTTACTGAGATGACGGGCATACATACCTCGTGATAGTTATAGCCAATTTTAAACGGTTCGCAAACTTGAATGCACGGATAAAGTTTTGACTCCGACGGGGGAAAGACGTTTTCCAAGTGGTGGCTTGTGATTCCAAATCGAATTGCGTACAACTCCCGACATCATCACTGACAGGAGCAAGCTTACGGATGAAATTTGGATTGATTGCAGGCAATGGGCGATTCCCTTTCCTGGTTCTGCAAGGCGCGCGCGCCGAGGGTGTGGAAATGGCGGTCGCTGCCATTAAAGAAGAAGCCGATGAAAACATTGCAACGCTGGCGAGCGTCGTCGAATGGATCAGCGTCGGTCACCTGAACAAGCTGATCAAATTCTTCAAGCGCGAAGGCGTGACGCACGCAATTATGGCCGGACAGGTCAAACACGTGCAGATTTTCAAGCTCAATGCCCTGCCCGATTTGCGGATGGCGAAGATGCTGGCGCGGTTGAAACGCCGCAACACAGACGCTCTGATCGGAGCCGGCTGCGATGAACTGGAATCCGAAGGCATCAAGCTGATTGATTCGACTACTTTTCTGCAACCGCTGTTGGCTCGTGCCGGAGTGCTGACAAAACGTTCGCCTGACAAAAAAGAAGCAGCAGACATTGAATACGGCTTGCACGTGGCAACGGAGCTTGCTCGATTGGATTTAGGCCAAACCATCGTCGTCAAAAATCAGGCGGTTGTCGCTCTGGAAGCGATGGAAGGAACCGACGCCACGATTCGCCGCGCATCGGAATTGGTCAAAGGCCGCCCGCTGACCGTCATCAAAGTCGCCAAGCCGAACCAGGACATGCGATTCGATGTGCCGGTGATTGGACTCAACACAATGGCGACGCTGAAAGAATGCAACGTCACGGCCATGTCTCTGACCGCCGATAAAACTCTGATCTTCGACCGCGAAGAAACCTTGACCTTAGCCAATCAACACAAAATCGCCATCGTCGGCAGATAAGAGCGCGTAGGGCAGATTTTCCAATCTGCCCTGACTCACACTGGAAGCACACCGGCAGGTTAGGCACATTTTCCAATCTGCCTAACACGTAGAGCAGATTTTCCAATCTGCTCTGACTCACATTGGAAGAACACCAGTCAGGTTAGGCAGATTTTCCAATCTGCGTAGCGTGTAGGGCGAATTTTCCAATTTGCTCAGACATCCCCGCTTGAGGAAAACCGGGCAGGTTGGAAAACCTGCCCTACATTCTTAACGGGGCTTTTCCAGCGTCTCGATCAGGAAGAGGATTTCCGCCGCCATCGAGTAGTCCAAATCTGGGGCGTCGGCGAGGCTGCGGTCGCGGCTGCCGGAGACGATGGCTTGGAGGGCTTGAATGAAAGGGAGGAGCCAGGCCGCGTCGGGA
>CAZXHW010000345.1:0-8181 GCA_964639915.1 uncultured Heliomicrobium sp. | reverse complement strand
GCTGCATAAAACCCAGATTCACGTTTTAGACGGCCAACAGAATGTGACCAAAGTTGGTCGCAGCGTTCCGGTGCGTTTGGGCAGCACTTACGGTTATGGCGGATACGGCGGAGTCGGTGGAGTTGGCGGTGTCGGCGGAGTGGGAGGAGTCGGTGGCGTGGGAGGAGTCGGTGGCGTTGGCAATGCTCTGGGAGGAGGACTTGGCCTTGGCGGCGGCTATCCTGGTATTGACTCCATTCAGTACAAGGATGTTGGTTTGGTCATTGACGCGAAACCGCTGATCACCAACGAAGGTTACGTCGAAATTCAAATGAAGTTTGAAACTTCAGACGTGCTGGCTTCTGGCAGTGACGTCAACCTGACACCGACATTCACACAACGTTCGCTGAACACGACTGCTCGAATCAAAGATGGGGTGACCGCGGTCGTTGCCGGCGTCAATCAGGACAGCAAAGGCGAATCCCGCGCTGGAATTCCTTTTCTGGGAATGGTCCCGGTCCTCGGACGATTGTTCACAACGCCGCGTCAGGAATCACGCCAGAGCGACATCGTCATCACCGTAACACCGCATATTGTGCGTTCGGCTGGCATCAGCGCGAAAGATTATCTGGCATTGCAGGCTGGAAACGGTGCACCAGGAGGACAAGGCGGTCTGTCACCCAAGATTGAAGACGTGATTTACCGCGCTCAAATGGAAGAAGAATCGGAACGTCGTCTGGTGGCATTGGAACAGGCGCCCCAGCAGCAAACGGTCCAACTAACACCAAACAATCAGGTTGCGGGCACGCAAACATCTCAAAGTGCGCCACGCACGACACCACAGATTCAAAATACTTCCAATACAAATAGCGGCGCGCCAGTAAACCAGCCCAAATCTGCACCGAAAAAGCTGGATAACAGTTCGCTGATTCAGGTGAAGAGCAATCCGTCGCAGACCTCGGACATCAATCCGCAATTTTATGACCGCCAACCTCAACAGCAACCCATCAGCAATCCGCCAGTAATCAATCCGCCCGATGGCGGTGGAGCTGCCGCAGGCGGTGAAACTGAAGGCACGAGCGGCGGCGAGAAACAAAAGGAATTGCAGGAAGGCGCAACGGTAGGGCCGGAAAATCCAGTTCCTCAAGCAGTCGTCAGAATGGGTGTCGAAACTGAGGAAACAAAAAAGAAACGCGAATTGATCCGAAAAGAATACGAAGCGCAGAAAAAACGAGAAGAGGAAGAGGCCAAGGCCGCAAGAACCAAGCCTCAACCCGCTCCGCAACCACTTGAATTCGCGGGAGTAAACTCGAGCGGTGTCAAAGTTGATCGTGCCTTGCCGACCGCACTCAACAGCCGCAAGTTCAACTTCACGTTGTCGCCTGCGCCCATTCGCCAGCAGATTGGCAAGACTTTCAACGTCACGGTCGAATCCAATGGCCAGGGCGAAATGGTCGGCGCAAATCTGGCGATCAAATTCGACGATAAGAAATTGAAGGTAAACGCCGTACGCAGCGGAGATCTGTTCGGCCAACAGCCTGAGCTTAGCTACGACGTTGAAAAAGGCGTTTTGAAGGTGCAGATCAATACTGCCAAAAAGACGCCGGTTTCAGCCAAAGGCCGCGTCATCGTGATTGAGTTTACTTCTCTTGCCGAAGGCGAATCTCAGGTCACGTTCAACAACTCCGATACAAAGGTAAATCTGGCGGATAAAAAGACCGCTCCTGTCAGCGGCGCAGCCGCTCAGATCGTCATTACACGTGATGCAGTGACGAGTTCAAATCAATGATAAGCAGAATGAAACAAGTTGCCGGCGGTCAACGATTGGTGATTGGCAAAAAACCAACCACCAATCGCCAATCACCGGCTACTGATCAAACTGAATCCGGCTTCACGCTGCTGGAATTGATCATTACGCTGGCGATCATTGCGATTATGGTGGCGGGAACGGTTCCGTTTGCTCACAACATGATCCGGCGGGAAAAGGAAATGGAGCTTCGCCGCAACTTGCGTGAAATTCGCAAAGCAATTGATGGCTATTACCACAGTTGCGCAATTTTGCGGGAAATCCCTCCGTTCGAGACAAAACCGGACGACTGTTATCCGGCAAGTCTGCAAGCGCTGGTGGACGGTTTTCAACCAGCCAATCGGCCCAATGAATACAGACGCTTTCTGCGCAAAATCCCGCTGGACCCATTTACGGGAACTGCCGAGTGGGGATTGCGATCAATGGAAGACGATCCATTTTCAGCTTCTGGCAGCGGGCCAAGTCAGGCCAACGGAATTTTTGATGTTTACAGCAAGGCGCAAGGCAAGGCGCTTGACGGCAGTGAGTACAGCAAATGGTAAAGCGCGGTGAGAAAAAAAATGGTCAATCCTGGCTGAAACGTTTGGCCGAGTTCTCACATGATACCGCAAAGAACGAGTCAGGCTTTACCCTGCTTGAGCTGATTGTCACGCTCATGATCATTTCCATTTTGGCAGCCGGAGCGGTTCCCGTTGCGCGCAATTTGATGCAGCGGCAACGAGAGCGAGAATTAAAACGCAGTTTGATTGAAATCCGGGGCGCAATTGACAAGTTCAAACGGGATTGTGACGATGGCGTGATTTCCAAGCTGGAGTTCAAGAATCCGGAAAAGCATTCTTGCTATCCCGAAAGCTTGGAAATGCTTTACAAAGGTGTTCAGGAGATTTCAAAACAACCTCAAGGGCCTCAAGGCCCCCCGGTCGGTTTTCCTTCAGGTAAGGTGAGAAGATATTTGCGACGCATACCAATTGACCCAATGACCGGCAGGGATGAATGGGGATTGCGCTCAATTCAGGACGATCCGACTTCAAGCTCCTGGGGCGAAGAAAACATCTTTGATGTTTACAGCCTGCATCGGGGGATGGCGTTGGATGGAAAGACCTATTACAAAGACTGGTAACAATGAAATCCCAAATCTCAAATCCGGAATCTCAAATCTGTAGCTCCCAATCCGGTCTTTCAATTCGGCAACCAGACAAGCAATCGCGCAGCCGCGTTCAGCGGGGCTTTACGTTTATGGAACTGCTGATTGTGATGGTGATCATCGCAATTCTGGCCGCAATTGCCATCCCGAAATACCTGGCTCATCTCAAACACGCCAAAGAAGTCGTTTTGCAGCAAAACCTGTGGGCGATGCGCCGCGCAATTGATTTTTACACCACTGACAAGGAAAAACCGCCGACTGGTCTTCAGGATTTGGTTTCAAGCGGTTACCTGAGAGAAGTTCCCAAAGACCCTCTCTGTGCCGATTGCGGCTGGGAAGAAATTCCGGCAACGGCGGCTGAGGCCCTGGACACACAAGGCGGCATCGGCGATGTGAAAAGCCGCGCTGAGGGTGCTGACCAAAACGGCAAAGCCTACAGAGAATACTAACCTTGATCCGTTTTCCAACGGTTTACGATCCTTCTTATGCAACAAATTCCTGTTTTATCCGGCCTGTGGAATTACCTGACCGCGCCTGATTTTCCCCGCACCGCACTGGCCATCAGCGAAACCCATTTATCAATCGTTACGTTACGGAAAAGTGGTGGCGAATTCGAACCGCGCAATCTTGGCGTTTTGCGTTTGCCAGACGGACTGGTCAAATCCAGTTTCACAGAACCAAACGTGACCAATGAAGCTTCGCTGATTGATTACCTGACCAGAACTGCCAAACAAGCAGGCATCAATCGCCCACGCGCTTTGAGCGTAGCGCTTCCCGCAGGCAGCGCGCGCAGCCAGGTAATCCAGCTTGATTCCAATCCGGGTTCGCGCAAGGAAGTGATGCAGGTGCTGGAATGGAAAGTTGAGCGAGCTTTTGGGCAGAAATTCTACGATTTGAAAACCAGTCATTCCCGGCTAACCAAGCTGCCTGGCAATTCACCCTGGCTGGTTACTGCCGTCCACAATCGTGTGCTGCAACAATACGAACGCATCTTCAAAGAATTGCGCTGGCCTGTTGGCTTGATTCTGCCGCAGCACATGGGTGAAGCGCAGTGGTTAATGCGGCAACGCCTGGCGGACGATCAAGTGATTGTCAGTTTGAATGATCGCGGTTTCACCGCTGTCATTGTGCGCGACAATGAGCCGATTCTGGTGCGTGAAGTCGAATGCCTGCCGGAAGAACGCGAAGACGAATTTTTCCGGATCATTGTTTTTTACCGCGACCGCCTGGTTCCGGAAACCGAGCCGATCAAACTCAGTCGAGTACTGACACTTGGCACTGCGGCGGAACAGCGCAGCTTCCGCGAAGTGGTCGTTTCGGCTTTGGAAAATCACGCGGTTGCGCTGGATACGCAACAAATTGGATTGAAAGTGGACGGAAATGCTCCTTTCAACCATTTTGCCGCAGCAAGCGGCCTGGCGACGATGGCCTGGAGCTATTGAGCCGAATATTTATTTCTTGGGAAGGAAGTTTATGAAATCACACACGCGATTATCTTCAATAAAACTGCTTTTGTTGGCAACGGCGTCTTTAGCGGCTCTGCTTTTTAGCAGTTGCCAAAAGGATTCCGTCATTTCGGACAACGCGGCGAAAAACACGCCAGCAGCAACATCTACCCCGTCAGATGTCGCTGTGACCGCTTCGCCACAAACTCCGGCCAATCCGCAAACCAGTCCCACGCCAGTCGGCCCCACAGGGCAGGCTACGCCAAGCTCGCCATTCGATCTTCAACCCGGCGAGAAAAAGCAGATGGCGGGCAGTTTGCCTGTCATGGTTGGTCCGGCTAAACCTGCGTTGACGCCTGCGCCTGATCCGTTTCCGCCTCGCCCGGAACCGCCCGTTGTGATGGAAAATGGCAAGATCAAACAGCAATGGCAGGCTCCTGCCGAAGCCTTGAGTCTGGTCAATCCACTCAAAAACAGTCCGGATGCCGCTGCCAAAGGAAAAGAATTCTATATGCAAAAATGCGCGGACTGTCATGGCAAGGAGGGCAAAGGAACCGGTTGGATGTCGGCGATGACCAAACGGGATGGAAAGCCGCTTCCCGCAACCAATCTGGCCAGCAAAGTGGTTCAGGCAAATTCCGATGGGGAACTCTATTGGAAAATCACCAACGGCAGATCGCCAATGCCTTCGCATCGGATCCGCTTTGAAGACTATCAAAGATGGGCCATCGTCGCCTTTGTGCGGACGTTAAAACCTTAAACTCTGGGCGGCATAATTTTTTGCCAGGCAAAAGACAGTAAGGCAGCGGTCACTCTGATTGCCTTTCTGTCTTTTTTCGGTTTTACTCGCAATCTAAAACCTAGGGAAAAGCGTAAGTTAAGATAGGGGAAAGCGTAAGTTAAAGTGAAAGCTGTGAATAACAGCAAGCATTCCTCGCAAATATGCCCGGCTCGGCAAACTGCCTGAGCCTTTACAACGATTTTGAATCAATCACTCAACATATGACTTGGGAAGAGGTAAAAGAACTAGGACCATTGTATGCAATCGGCGCGCTGGAAGCGGAAACCGCGCAGAAAGTCGAGCATTTTCTGCATCAGGCTACGTCCGAGCAACAGCGCGAATTCGCAGAATGGTCAGAAGTGGTGTCATTGCTTCCTTTATCGCTTCCCCACCCCGCGCCGCCGCCTGATCTCAAAAACAATTTGATGGCGCGAATTGCCAATCAGGAACAGGCTGTTGCACCTGAGCAAATGGAAACGGCTAAGGTTCTTCCTTTCCGTCCCAAACAGCGATTTTCTCTGCAGGTTCAGCGATGGATGCTTGCGGCAGCTTCGATTGCCCTGATGGCCAGTAGTGTTTATCTGGCCCGGCAAAACTCTCAAATCACCAGACAGCTTCAGAATTCGGAATTTCAGCTCAATACGTTGCAGCGTCAGTTTGAAAGCTTTTTTTCGCCCGCCACAAAGGTGATTTCGATGAATGGCGTCGAAACTCCCGGCGCGCACGCCAAAGTCGTCTGGAACACGGAAACCCAAACCTGGGAAGTTCACATCAAAAATCTTCCCGCACCTCCCACGGACAAGGATTATCAGCTTTGGTACGTCACAGCAGACGCGAAAATTAACGCGGCGGTTTTCCGCACTGGCGAAAACGGCAGCCAGGAATTGAAACTGACGATTCCTCCGCAAGCTATAAACGGACTGGCCGCCACAGCCGTTACGTTGGAACCCAAAGGCGGTTCTCCGCAGCCCACAGGCAAGTTCTACTTGATGGCTAAGATTTGAAAAAGCCGCAACTTGCAGTAGACTGCCGCCGAGTCAATCTCAAATCTCAATTCAATAAAACTGAAAAATGCCTATCCAACAAACTGCCTGTTTGTAGCCGGTGGTTTCTAGCGATAGCGCAACTGAACTTATGATCAAAACTTTGGAATGGACCGAAGAAGGCGTCTTGATGATTGATCAGCGCCTGTTGCCGACGGAAGAAGTGTATCCCGTCTTCCGAACCTACGAAGAAGTCGCTTTCGCCATTAAAGACATGGTTGTGCGCGGCGCTCCGGCAATCGGCGTCGCAGCCGCAATGGGAGTCGCGCTGGGCGCACGAGACACCAAAACAGACGACACTGCCGAATTTGAAAAGGCGTTCGATCACATTTGCCAAGTCATTGGCTCCACACGCCCAACAGCGGTCAATTTGTTCTGGGCGATTGAGCGAATGCGCAGTCTGTACACAAAACTGAAAAGCAATGGCGCTTCGCTTGATGAAATTCGCCAACAGTTGATCACCGAATCACAACAAATGCATGGCGAAGACATTGAAATCAATCGCTCCATGGGAAGACACGGCGCTGAGCTAATCCCTGACGGCGCAACGGTTTTGACGCATTGCAATGCCGGGGCTTTGGCAACAGCCGGGTACGGAACCGCGCTCGGCGTTATTCGCGCCGCCGTCGAAGCTGGAAAGAAAGTCGCCGTTTTTGCCGACGAAACTCGCCCGTTTCTGCAAGGCGCGCGGCTAACCGCTTGGGAACTTCACAAAGACAACATCCCGGTTACCTTGATCACGGACAACATGGCTGGTCACTTTATGAAAGCCGGCAAGATTGATTGCATTGTGGTCGGAGCCGACCGCATTGCAGGCAACGGCGATGTCGCCAACAAAATTGGCACGTATTCAGTTGCCGTGCTGGCCAAAGAAAACAACATTCCATTTTACGTTGCGGCCCCGATTTCGACATTGGACCTGACGCTGGCGTCAGGCGATCAAATTCCGATTGAAGAACGCCCCGAACTGGAAGTCACGCACGTCAAAGGCGCTCAATTAGCCCCGGAAGGAATCAAAGTTGCCAACCCGGCTTTTGACGTGACGCCGAACCGATACGTCACAGCAATCATCACCGAACGCGGAGTCGCCCGCGCGCCCTATACAGAAAGTTTGCGACGATTGGCTGAGTAACGTTCGTAGTGCCGCCTTCAGGCGGAAGCTTGCCCAAATAACATTCCGCCTGAAGGCGGCACTACAAACATATTTTTCGTGGGAACAATTTATGTCTTCGAACAAGTCAACCGCTCGTGTTGGCGTTTACGTTGATTCTGCCAACATCAACCGCAATGGCGGTTATGGGATGGGCTACGAAATCCTGCGCGAATTCGCCTGCCGCGATCAAGCCGAAGCCGTTCGTTTGAATGCCTACGTTAGCTACGACGCTGAAAAAGGGCGCCGCGATCCTTACTACTTCAACCGCACCAACAGCTTTTACTCCGTGCTACGCGATTTCGGCTACAAGGTGATCCAGAAAGAGGTTAAATGGTTTACCGACGAGGACGGCAACCGTGTTGCCAAAGCCAATGCTGACCTTGATTTGGCGGTTGATGCGCTGCTGCAATCCGAAAAGCTTGACCGCGTGCTGTTGGCGACTGGCGACGGAGATTTCGTTCAAGTCGTTCGCGCGCTACAAAATAAAGGTTGCCGCGTGGAAGTCGTTGCCTTCAAAAACATCTCCCACGAATTGCGCCGCGAAGCCGACATGTTTTTGTGCGGCTATCTGATTCCCGACCTGCTGCCAATTGATCGTGGAGGCGAAATCAATATCTGGGGCGAATTTGAGCATCGCGTGCGCGGCATTTGCTACTACCACAAAAACGATTTCGGCTTTATGCGCTACCTGAAACGCATTGATCCGAACCTCTGGCAAACCGACGCCAAACATCCTGATTCGCCTTACGGCACAGCCTGGTTTCATGACACCAGTTTGCCCGTTGGCTCCAACGGTGCCA
Source organism: uncultured Heliomicrobium sp. (assembly GCA_964639915.1). Taxonomy (GTDB): domain Bacteria; phylum Acidobacteriota; class Blastocatellia; order RBC074; family RBC074; genus RBC074. Next base: position 29 of record CAZXHW010000345.1, on the reverse strand, counting down.
TCGGTCACGAACTCCCAAGCCGCAAATAC